>NZ_JBFENQ010000027.1:0-15186 GCF_041551015.1 Sulfurovum sp.
GAAATTAGGTTTCTTAGTTGACCTTAACCTATGTATGGGTTGTAAAGGTTGTGAGATTGCTTGTAAAGTGGAAAATGAAGTTCCATTGAGTACTTGGCGTTTACGTGTTAAATATATTGATCTGGGAACATTCCCTGATACTAGAAGATCATTTACACCACTACGTTGTAACCACTGTGAGAACGCGCCATGTGAGCGTATCTGTCCGGTATCGGCGTTACATTATCTAGAGAATGGTATTGTAAACATTGATAGTGCTAGATGTATTGGTTGTGCTGGTTGTATGATGGCATGTCCTTATGGAGCGATCTATATGGACCCTGAAACAAACACAGCAGATAAATGTACATACTGTGCGCACCGTATTGAAAGTGGTATGATGCCGGCATGTGTGGTAGCTTGTCCGGTTGAAGCAAATATCTTTGGTGATATTGAAGATGACCATAGTCATATTTCACTTTACATCATGGAACATAAAGGTGCTGTTCAAGTACGTAAACCTGAAAAGCATACGAGTCCAACACACTTTTATGTAGGTGGCGGTAATGCAACACTGAATCCACTTGCACATCAGAGAATTGAAGGTTACAGTCTCTTTAATGACATTACTCACCTTGAGCATGTAGGTGATAAAAATCATGGAATTCTTGATAGATTTTTAGCACCATTTGTTGGGCATGAGACACCAGATAATACAAGTTTGATTGAGTCAGCAACAGATGCTGAATCACATGAGCAAGAGGGAGGTCACTAAGATGGTAGAAAGTACAATTCACGCAACACAAGCAGTTGTCACACTAGATGTGCCAATTCAAGGAATTGTTTGGGGTAGCATTATTACTGTAAACATGTGGGCAAAAAGTATTGGTACAGGTGTTGCATTTTTAGCAGCATTTTTATGGTTTAGACACAAAAAAGATGATATGCCTAATTTAAGATGGCTTATGCCGGTAATCGCATTTTTATCATTGAACGTATTCTTGTTGTTTACATTGATTGATTTGCACCAACCGTACAGAATGATCCATATTTTCACGCATCCACACTGGACTTCGTCTATTACTGTTGGTGCTTGGTTGGCATCACTTTTCTTGGGTCTTATTACAATACTTATGATCATTGGTGTTGCAGATGCATTCCCAGGTCTTGGCGGTAAGAAATGTAAGATCACAGCAATAGCTAGAAATAATTCTGCAGTGTATGAAAAAATCATGCCATTTTTAGTATTTTTAGCGATCCCTGTAACGACATATACAGCGATTATCATGGCACAATCAAGTGCAAGGGAATTATGGCAAGCACCAACAGAAGTTATGCAAATGATGTGGGCAGCACTTATGGCTGGTTCTGCAGCACTTATCTTCGTGTCTGGTTCATGGAGTAAAGAAGCTAGAAAAGATCTGGCACTTGTACTTACAATGGCTGTATTCTTTTCATTCATGATGTATATGGGTGAGTATTTCTTCTCATTCAAATCTTCAGAAGCAGAAGCTGTTTTAGCATATGTACACTCAGGTGGAGCGTATAGTGTTGAATTCTGGTTTGGTATGACACTTGGATTTATTATTCCATTTTTCTTAGGAATGAGCTATATGAAATCAGAAAATATGACGCTGCTTAGATTTGCAGCTATTGTAGCATTGGTAGGGTTATTCTTGGTAAAAGATGTATGGCTTAAGATCCCACAAATGTTACCATTAAGTTAAGGAGAAGATATCTATGACAAAATCAATGAATACAGAAGATAAAAATTTTATCGAAGGTAGAAGAAGTTTCCTTAAAGGTACAGCTTACTCTGTCGCAGGTGCAACACTTGCAGCAGGTGTATTTAAAACTGTAGCTGACACGCCTGCAATGGCAGAAACAAAGTTCACACCTACACCTAAAACACTTTCATTCTATCCGCCACTTGAAGAGTGGGATAGTTTTACTGAGTTAGATGGAGATGATTGGAAAAGAGGTGGTACAGGTAGAAATGGTGTTCAGAGTGAAGACAATCCTGATGGGATCAAAGCAACTGAATATATGCTTGTTCCTACATCATGTTCAAACTGTGAGGCATCTTGTGGTCTAACTGCATGGGTTGACCTTTCTACATATAAAGCGGGTGGACAATTGGCAGTACGTAAGTACATGGGTAACCCACTACACTCAGGATCTCGTGGTAGAAACTGTGCAAAGGGTTATGCAACTCAGTCACAAATGTACGATCCAGATAGAATACCTTTCCCACTTAAAAGAGCACCAGGTTCTAAAAGAGGTGAAGGTAAATGGGTAAGAACGACTTGGGATGAAGCGATGAAAGAGATCGGGCAAAAAATGCACGATACACTCAAAGTGGGTGATGAGATCTCTAAAAAATCAATTATGTACCATGTTGGCCGTCCAAATGAAAATGGTTTTGGTCACCGTGTACCTCACTCAATGGGTATTGACGGGTATGATTCTCATACAAACATCTGTTCGGCAGGTGCTAGACAAGGTACTATTCAGTGGACAAACGATGATAGAAACTCACCAGACTGGGCTAATGCGAAGTTGATCTTCCTTCAGTCATCACACGCAGCGGATGCGGGTCACTATTTCCAGCAGGCAGCAGGTCGTATTGCTGAGGCACGTAAAAAAGGTGCGAAACTTGTTGTTATGGATCCAAGACTTTCTAACTCTGCTGGTATGGCAGACCTTTGGGTACCATGTTGGCCAGGGACAGAGACAGCACTTTATCTCTACCTTGCAAACAGAATACTTAACGAAAAGGGTATAAACGGTGAAGATCTAGTAAACCACAATTTTGTGAAAAACTGGGTAAATTGGGATCACCTAATGAAAGACAGAGAGTACTTGAATGTACTTCTTGAAAAAGGATATATCAAATCTATTCCTGCTGGTGATTCATATGAAGAATTCATCGGGATGATCTCTGAAATGTATAGCCCTTATACACTTGATTTTGTAGCTGAAGAGTGTCGTATCGAAAAACGTATCGTAGAAAAACTTTATGATATGTTCATCGATGCCGGTACAAGAGTTGCAACATACATCTGGAGAGCAGGACCGATAGGTCACAAAGGTGGATGGATGATCGCTAGATCTGCATTCTTGCCATTTGTTCTTCGTGGTGCTATGGCTGGTGATAAAGGTGGTGTTGGTTTACACCACTGGCATGTTATTTCTGTTAACGGTAAGGGTAATGCTGCAACTGTAGATGGTTCAGCACCTGCAAAAGTTGACGTATGGAATGAAATTGCATGGCCACCTGAGTATCCATTGAGTTCATATGAGATGAGTCATATTATGCCTCACCTACTTATGGATGATGAGTGGAGAGAGAAGTGGAACAGCAAAGGGCTTAAAGTACCTGAGAAATTGGCTGTTTGGATCCCTCGTATGTATAACCCGGTTTGGATCAACCCGGATGGATTTAGATGGATCGAAGCGCTTAAAAGAGAAGATAAGATCGAAATGTCATTTAACCTCTCACCAACATGGTCAGAGACAAACTGGTATTGTGACTTTATCCTTCCTGTAGGACTTGCTGGTGAAAGACATGACCAACACTCAGAAGCAACAGAACCAAAAAGATGGTTAAGTTTCCGTAACCCGGCACTTAGAGTTGCATTAGAAAAAATGGGTTGGAAGCCAAAAGATCCAACAAGAGCTACACTGGAAGCACATATTAAAGCAGGTCTTGGTGAAGTATGGGAAGAGGTAGAGTTCTGGGCGAACATTATGACGCATTATGTAGATCCAGATGGTTCATTAGGGATTAGAAAGCACTGGGCTTCAAAAGAAGATCCAAGTAGATGTGTAACGATCCCTGAATGGTATCAAGCAGCCTTTGACAATCTGCCAAACCTTAGAAAAGCAGCAAAAGCAGCATACCCAGATTCTAAGTATCCAAACTACGAGATGATGAGAGACAGAGGTACATGGTTAGAAGAAGATAACATCTATAAACCGCAAGAGAGACCACTTAAAAAAGTTGGATCAACTTATATCTCTCATGGTCATGAGTATGCAGAAGAGAATGTAAGAAAAGATGAATTTGGAATTATTCTGGCTACAGATAGTCACGGTAAAGAAAGTGCTATTGGTGTTGAAGTAGATGGAGAGCTTGTTCAAGGTTTCCATACATTGACTAAAAAACTTGACTTCTACTGTGAGTGGTTTAAAGAATGGAAATGGCCTGAGTATGCTATACCTATCTACCCAACAACTAAAGAAGACAGAGTCAAAATGACGCATGTTGTTACACAAGTACACCATGACTTTATGCAAAAAGACAATGAATTTGCGTTAAACACAGTATTTAGATTGCCATACAATATTCATACACGTTCTGTAAACTCTAAGCACCTTATGGAGATTTCACAAAACCATAACCCAGTATGGATCTATACTGAAGATGCTAAGAAACTTGGAATTAAAAGAGGAGATGCAGTTAAAGTAACGATTCAAGATACTGTATCTGGTCTTGAGTCAGGTTACTTTATTGCTATGGCTGTACCAACTGAAGCTACTATGCCTGGTGTACTTGCATGTTCACACCACGCAGGTAGATGGAAACTTAAAAATGCAGTAGATATCCCTGGATTTGAGCATAAACTAGGTGTTATGGGTCTTGGTGCACCACTGTATGAGATGACTATGGATGGTAAAGAGGGTACACTCAAACCAACACAGAGTATCGTAGATGGTATGGATGAAAACAAAAACTCTTGGCAGTTTAAAGAGTACAATAGAGACCTTGACAACATTTGGTGGGATGGACTTTCTGGTTCATGGCAAAATGCTGTGGCTCCATCACATCCAGATCCTATTGCAGGTAACCATGCATGGCACCAAAAAGTTGTAATGGAACCAGCAGGTAAAGATGATCAGATCGGTGACATTTATGTGAACTATGAGAACAACATGAAAGTTTATCAAGCATGGAGAGATGATTTAACACGTCCTCTTAACAGCTCAGATACTCTTAGACGTCCTAAACACATTAAACGTCCTGCTGTGCCTTTGTCTGACAAAGCATATGCAGTAAAAATAAAGTAAGTTTATTCTTACTGATATACTTCCAAGCATCTGCTTGGGAGTGTCTACATTATACAATTTCCCAGATAATTAATTTTCTTATTACTTATTTATCTTGAAAGTGGTATAGTGCCAAAATATTTAACATGAAAGCAGATGTATATAACATGGATTTAATGAAACAAGAGATAGAAAACCGTATAGCAATTTATGCTTTGATCTCAAGATTAATGCTTGTAGAAGTAGATGAGACATTTTTGGAAAACATCGAGAGTGATGAAAGACTTTTATCTTTTTTCCCAAATTACAGAGATTGGTCTAAACGCAAGGAACTTTCACGTGCTGACCTTATAGATCAATACTATAATGTGGATTTTACGAATCTATTTTTAATGCATCTAGTACCTTATGAGAGTTTCTATACAAGAGATGATCAAATGATCGAAAGTGGTGGAGACAACCCTATCGTAGAACTCTATAATGATTTGGATTTCCGTGTTGAATTAGATGCTGCAAGAGTAGTGAGTGCAGACCATATAGGTGTGGAACTGGAGTTCATGTATATGTTATGTGTTGCACTGAAAAAAGCTTTAGAAGCGGATGATAAAGATGGAATATGTGAACTTTTGCAAGTACAACGTGCATTTTTAAAAGAACATCTTTTAGAGTGGGCACCTTTGTTCCTTATCAATGCAAAACGTGAGTCACGTACACCTTTGTATCATGATGGTTCTGAGCTTGCTTTAGAGTTCCTACTGAGTGATTTTGAATATGTGACAGAAAAACTATCAATTTACTGTGGGGATGAAGCGTAGTTTATGGGTTTACATTTTGATGTGAGTGCGTGTGTAAGAGCAACAAGTAAATTTTCCCAGTGTACAAAGTGTGTAGATATCTGTCCGGATTCTATAAGCTTGGTAGACAACCTTCCAAGTTTTTCTCTAGCTACGGGTGTCGAAGCAGCAGCCTGTGTGGGTATCTGTCCTACGGAAGCTTTTGCACTTTCAGATTTTTCTACAACTGAGTTCTTTTTTACTTTTTTAGAATCTAAAGTAAGGTTGATCTCACCTAAAATAAATGTACCTTGTATCTCAGTCCTGAGTGTGGAACACTTGATCTCTTTGGCTTTAGCTAGTGATGAGACGATCACGATAGACATGAGTTCGTATGATGAAGACTCATTACTTTTTGAACATATTGAAAATCGTATAGACGAAGCAAATTTTGTCTTATCCAGTTTTTCGGAAAAACAACTCAGTACAAACCATGTAACATCAAAAGAATTAAAGAAAGCGAATGAACCAGAAAGTGAAGAGGAAGTTACATCAAGACGTTCTTTTTTAGAAAATGCTTCACTCAAAGGTGTGGTAAAACATAAAAAAGCATTTGATGATGCTGTTGATGAAGATGAACTGCAAAAATTTGAGATAGATGCTTCTGTGATATCCAAGATAAAAGATAAGAATCTGCCAAACAAACGTAAGATACTTTTTACAACACTCAAACGTGCAGGCGTTCCAGATGTGTTTGAAGTATTGCCTGAAGATGAAGTGAGTTTTACTTCCCAAAAGTTTGTGGATGAGCGTTGTACCAACTGTCAGATCTGTTACCGTATCTGTCCTACAGGTGCACTCTCATCTAATGGTAAGTTTTCACTTATCCATTTTGATGCTATGTTGTGTGTGAAGTGTCATTTATGCCATGATGTTTGTGAACCAGATGCGATCCACCTGCAAAGTGGATTTGAGATCAAAGAGTTTTTTGAACCTACACAAAGAACACTTGCAACCTTTAACATCAAACGTTGTAATGAGTGTGGTAACAACTTTACCTATACAGGTGGGGAACAAACTTGTCCACGTTGTGCTGTTGAAGAAGAAGAGGCGATGTTCCTGCATGACAATGCAATACGTATGAGAGGGGAAGAAGATTAATGCAACCACATGAAATCAAGCCTGATACAGGACTCTGTACCATACTGGGACATAATGCCCAAACAGGGTACATGAGAAAATATTTTAATAAGATCATGAAACGCAATGGCATTAATGCAACTGCCATTGCATTGAATATTACAGATGAATATTTTGATTTCACGATGCGTAACGTCGGAGAGTCAAAAGTGACACAAATGATGATAGAAAAGGAATTTGGGCCTAAAGCTGTACATTATTGTGAAAGTCTGAATAGTTGTGCAGAGAGAGAAGGACGTGTTGACTTTGTAGAAGTAAGCGATGGAAAAGTCAAAGGATTTTGTCTGGATGATGAGGCAAAAGCACTGTATGACAGACCGGAGTTTTTAGATGACCAGATCATCTTTGTTACAAAGATGATGCTTATAGCCAATAGATGGTTTGATGCGAAAATCGATGTGGATGATATTCCGCTACTAATAGGAGATAAAGAATGAGAGAAATGGACGATTTAAGAAAAGAATTTGAGAACATGAGTGCACAAAATTTTAATGGTAAACCGGCATTTGGTCCTGATGGACAGTGTGCTGCTGATGAAGAGGTAGATCTTAAAGATTACCCTTCATACACAGAAGCACTCTATGCGAAGCTTATCGCTCCTCATGTAAGTGGTATTTATATTTCAAGATGGGACATTAAAGATATCGCTCTTGAAGCAGGTGATTCTATGGCCATTCACCCACGTAAACGTATGTTTGAACTCCTTATGAAGTTTGCAACGAGTAGAGAAAATATGCAGGCTGTACTTGATGCACTGGAAGCACATATGGAAGAGAAAATTGCAATTTATACAGAGTGTATGACAAAGTTTCCAAGCTCTTCAGAGGTATTTCAACCTAAAATTGATAAAGCAAGAAAAACTATGAAACTCTTTCCTCAAATCATCGAAGAGTATTTTCCAGAATAATTAGAGTTACCCTTATCATACTTGCAGTATAATATTTTATATTAAAAGTGCAAGGTGAAAAATGACTGCAATAACCAAGGAAGAAGTGTTAACATATCATAAGCGAGGAAAGATAGGCATAGAACTAACAAAGCCTTGTGAATCACAACACGAACTCTCACTTGCCTACACTCCGGGGGTAGCTATACCCTGCCTTGAAATCGCAAAAGATGAAAACCTCTCTTTTGAATATACCAATCGATCCAATTTAGTTGCTGTGATCTCGGATGGTACCTCAGTTCTCGGACTTGGAAACATTGGACCTCTTGCATCTAAGCCTGTGATGGAAGGAAAGTCTGTACTTTTTAAGAAGTTTGCACATGTGGATGCTTTTGACATAGAGCTGGATGTGCATACCATTGAAGAGATCGTCACTACATGTAAAGCGATCGCCCCAACTTTTGGGGGGATTAATCTTGAAGACATTAAAGCCCCTCAATGTTTTGAGATAGAGAAACAGCTACAAGAAGCACTTGATATCCCTGTGTTCCATGATGACCAACATGGAACAGCTATCATTACCACTGCGGGATTGATGAATGTACTTGACCTGACAGGAAAAAAAGTTGAAGAGATAAAAATAGTTGTCAATGGTGCAGGGGCAGCAGGGATCTCATGTGCTAAGATGTATCAGAGCTTAGGTGTGAAAAATATCATCATGTGTGATAGTAAAGGTGTACTCACTACGACAAGAACAGATTTAAATGAATATAAAGTACCCTTTGCCATAGAAACAGATGCTAAGACATTGGATGATGTGATCGAAGGTGCGGATATGTTTTTAGGTTTGAGTGTTGGAGGGGCCTTGACCAAGGAGATGGTAGCTAAAATGGCACTGGAACCTATTATCTTTGCTTTGGCAAACCCAACACCTGAAATTTTACCATCTGAGGTAAGAGAAGTACGTGATGATGCTATTATGGGGACAGGACGTTCTGACTTTCCAAACCAGATCAACAATGTATTAGGCTTTCCTTTTATCTTTAGAGGTGCTTTGGATGTGCGTGCAAAAAAGATCACAGAAGGTATGAAGATGGCAGCATCCGAAGCATTAGCAGCTTTAGCAAAAGAGCCTGTGCCATATGATGTAAAAGCTGCGTACCATAATGCAAATATTACGTACGGTAAAGAGCATGTCATTCCATTACCTTTTAACAAAGAAGTGTTTGTATGGGTTGCTTCAGCTGTAGCAAAAACAGCATTTGAAGAGGGTGTTGCACGTGTAGACAGCTATGACCATGAAGTATATAAAGAACATTTGAGATCTGTCATTTATGGTTGCCCTGAAGATGTATAATGGGACCGACTAGCAGATGAATATAAAGCCCTATGTAAACCTTTACGAACTATTGGAAATTAATCCTTCTACAAGAGAAGAGAACCGTGCTTTTGGTTTAACCCAGGTGATGCTGAAAAATAAACCTATTGAGCAGATTTTAGTATGGATAGAGGAACATGAGCATAGGTTGAAAAGACCATTGTTAAGTGAAACTTTTTCTTCTTATTTGTATAGGGTGACATTTGCACTTGTACTTATAGCATTTGCTTTAGGAGTCTTAACAGGGATAGGATTACTTTCTTATAGTGGACGTGAACCAGTGAATGTTATCTATTTCATAGCTGTGGTCATTTTCTTTCCTCTTATTACTATGCTGTTTACTCTTTTGGCTATGTTTAGAGCGAGTAGTGCGGAGAGTGTATTGATACACCTTTCTCCAGCTTTTTGGATGGAAAAGATACTGGGGTTACTTCCTACAAAGATAGAAGATAACGTCAAATCATTTCAGATCAACCCTCTTCTGGCAAACTGGGTGATCATTAGACGTTCACAAATAGTTGTTTTGTTTTTCTCATTTGGTTTATTGTTATCACTTTTAGGTGTGGTTGTGACCAAAGATATTGCTTTTGCATGGAGTACAACACTTAATATTTCCCCTGAAGCACTCTATGATTTTTTATATACTTTAGCATTTCCATGGAGAGAACTTATACCTGCTGCTGTACCTTCATTGGAACTTATAGAGCAAAGCCAATATTTTAGACTGGGTGGAAAACTGAATGAGGAGATGATCGCAAGTGCTTCACAACTTGGTGAGTGGTGGAAATTTTTGGCTTTTTCCACGTTATTTTACGCTATTTTTTTACGTATCTTGATATTTATTCTTGCCTCTATTGGATTTAACCGTGCCATCAAAGAATCTCTCTTAACATTGAAGGGAGCGAGCAAATTACTCAGAGAGATCAATGAACCTATCATCTCTACACATGCGAAGAAAAGAGAGAGTACATTTATCCCTAATGACAAAAGTTATGAACAAATAGTAAATGCACTGGATGCTTCTTATGATGTCATACATGGATGGGCCATACCACATGATGAACTATTGCTATTAGGTGACAGTATGCAGGTTATCTCACCTAGACATTTTGAAGTTGGGGGAGCAAACAGTTTTGATGAGGATGCCGAAGTGATCTCCAAAAGTCATGGTGAAGTACTTTTGTTTGTAAAGGGATGGGAGCCTCCAACGATGGATTTTGTGGATTACTTAAATGATTTGGCCGACAAAGTAGATAAAGTAATCGTTATGCCTATCGGTACTATGGAAAATTATTATGAAATTACTGATAAAGAGATAGATGTATGGGAAAATAAACTCTCCTTATTGAAAAATAAGAAAGTGTGGTTAAAAAGATGACATCTACACACCCTAAATTTGCTGTGGTGGGACACCCGAATAAAGGTAAGAGTTCTATAGTATCGGCTCTTGCCCTTGATGACTCTGTACAGATATCTGACACTCCTGGAACCACAACAAAAAAACGTAGTTTTCCTCTCAGTGTAGATGGAAAAGTTTTATATGAACTTTTTGATACTCCTGGTTTTCAAAGAGCAAGAAGGGTACTCGCATGGCTTGAAAAACATGATGTTCCTGCAAACAAGAAGCATGAAGTGGTACAGGCATTTATCAATGAACACAGAGATGATGAACGATTTAATGATGAAATAGAACTTCTTGAACCCATCATGGATGGAGCGGGGATTATCTATGTAGTAGACGGTTCACAACCTTATGGTGAAGAGTACGAGACAGAGATGGAGATACTTCGCTGGACCGGTCAGCCTTCTATGGCATTGATCAACCATATTGATGACTCGGACTATAGTGAAGAGTGGAAAGTAGCGCTTGAACAATACTTTAGAATGGTACGTACATTTAATCCTATGCAGGCAAGTCTTGAACAGCATATGAGTATATTGGAGAGTATGGCACAGCTCAAAGAGGAGTGGATAGCTCCAGTTAAGGCATCGATTAAACTTCTGAAACAGTACAAGGAACAGATGCTTGAACGAAGTGCATCATTGGTGTCAAGATTGGTGTATGATTCTGTTAGCATGGTTGAAAAACTCTATTTCTATACTCAAGAGGCAAGTGAAAAAGAGAAAGAGAATATAGAGAGTAACTATAAAGACCGTTTACGAGACTTAGAGATTTCTACACAAAAGAGTATAGAAGAGGTTTGGAACCATGGACACCTGCAGAAAGAAAAGAAAGTCTTGACGTTTGAAGGAATGGATCTCTTTTCTGAAGAAACAGCCTCTGTATTTGGACTGACACGTAAAGAACTTATAATTACAGGTGCAACTTCTGGAGCAGTTACAGGTGCAGGTATAGATTTACTGTTGGCTGGGCATACACTTCTTTTGGGTGGTGCTATAGGTGCACTATTAGGTGGAACAGGTGCATATTTTGGATTTAATGAACTCTCAGAAGTGAAAGTTCTTGGACAGACCATGGGTAAACGTTACTTAGAGATGGGCCCTATGCAAAATAGAAATTTCCCTTATATTCTACTAGGGCGTACCATATATCATACTGTGAAAGTAGCACAAATATCACATGCTAAGAGAGAAGTAGTTGATATTGAGATGGATCAGACCTTTAAAGAGAAATGGTTAGATGATACCTCAAGAAAAGCGTTAGAAAAATACCATAAAAAGTTTCGTTCAGGGAAAGCTTTGGAAGCAGGAGAGCTTGAAGAATACGAAGGGATCATCAAACGTATATTAAAGTCTTTGATCGATGCCTAAAAGCAATCCTTTTAAACATTTGCATCAGGATAAGGAAGAGAGTGAATCTTCGTTAGAATCCAGAATAACAGCAAAGAGAGTCACATTAGGGATCTTTGTGCTATTTTTGTTGCTTTTCCCACATTATGCACCATGGGAACCAAGTTATACACAGAGCGATACGCTGATACAGAAGATATTTACCCTTTATTTTTTTGTAGCCAATCAAACTTTGGGCATCGTGCATGAAGGCGGACATGGTGTCTGTTATATCTTACCTTGTCCGAAGTTTCTCACTATGGCTAATGGAACGATCTTCCAGTTACTTTTCCCAGGACTAATAGGTTACTATTATTATAGAAAAGGTAATCTGTTTGCTGCACTGATCGCACTCTTTTTTGTAGGGTTCTCTCTCCAATATACAGCGTGGTATCTCTCAACAGCCCATGAAGGACTTATACTTCCCGCACATAAATCTTTTTTAGGGGTAGATGCAATTCATGATTTTAACTATCTGCTCAGTGCAATGGGCCTTTTAGCCTATGAATCTATACTAGCGGGAGTTACAAGATTTGTGGCTTATCTGATCATGTTGATATCTGTGATCGGGATGTTTTTTAATGCTTTTCCTAATGATAGAAGAAAAATAATAAAGAGGAGAAAAAACTTTTAAAAAAGTTTTTCTATCGCCATAAGTATGAGAGCACTCAACATTCCACCCGCAAATCCTGCCAATACATCATCGAGCATCACTCCAAGACCACCTTTAAGTTCTCGGTCTATCCACCCTATAGTTGAGGGTTTCCAGATATCAAAAAGACGGAATGCAGCGAAGCTGAATACAATAGATAAGATCTCAGCATATGGATAATTCATAACTGTCGCCGTTGAGTAAGCTATCATAAGACTGAGCCACATACCTGCTGCTTCATCTATAACGATCTGCTGATGATCATGGATACCTGTAGCTTGTTCATATTTGTTCACTTCAAAGATACCTATGATGGTAATGGCAAGTGTCAGCATAAAAAGTGTTTCCGTACCAAAGTAGTAAAGTACAGCCAACCCTACAGGAAGTGAAGCTAGTGACCCTACTGTACCAGGTGCTTTTGGACTAAGTCCTGCACCGAAGAATGTTAAAAAAAGTTTTTGAATCGTCATATGGGCCCTTGTTTATGTAAGTGATGATGTTTGATACAGTTCGATAAGTTTCAGGTAAAACTGCTCTTCACTTTGTTGTTCTAATAACCCTGAACCTGGCATCAGAGAGTAGTACATTTCTTGCAGGTTTTCAAATCTCTCTGGTAAAAGCGCTGCCAGAATGTTTGCTGAAACTTCTTTTCTGACCAATATAGAAGGAGGAATGAGCCCTGCCTGTATCAGTTTCATGATGGATTCTGAATCATAGTGTACATGATGGTGTCGTCCATGAGGACAGGTTTGCGTACTTACAAGCGTTTTACAGGTATCGCAATAGACCAACTCATCGATAGTTTTAATATCAATATTAATATCCTGACAACGATCAAAGACAGAGCTTAGACGATTTTTATCATAATATAAGCCTAACCCACCATGATTTTTACCTATAACCAGTTGGCTGCATCCATAATTTTTGGCTAAAAGAGCATCCAAGATAAGTTCATTGTATCCTGCAAAGATATAGGTGTTTTCAAAAGGGATGATGAGTACTTTATTGCGTGGTAAAAAATTGTCAACAAAAGTATTTAGTGCATTATAACGTATGTCATAACGAAGTCCCCCTGTGGTAAAAGGTTTACGTAAAAAGATCACAAGAAGATCAGAGTTACTGATTGCTTCACGTATCATTCTTTCGTGTGCACGGTTCAAAGGATTTGCTGCAAGCATCATAGATGAAATATGCTTTGCACCTGTCTTTGTGATCATGTTTTTGATCCGCTTCATGTTGTCTTCTATCAATGGATAGATGACAGTATACTCCCCAGATACAGCTATTTTACCTAGTCTCAATATTGTATTTCTAACGCCTGGGTGTGTAGTGTCTGAAGTACCATAGATATTCTGAAGACGCTGTGCAGGGTCAACATCAAATGTTTCTTCAACTATGAGCTCGCCAACTATTTCCCCATCATTAATGAGGGAAACAATGTCATCTTTTTGTAAACTTGCTAAGGTCTGATGATTTTTTTTACCTCGAGGGGCGAGTATAAAAGAAAAAGGGAAAGGTACACCTTTGTACATTTTAGTCTCATCGACATTCTGGGCTTCTTTTTTGTTCATCAGTTTTTCTACTGGAGAGATAAGTCCTGCTTTTACTAACGCTAGCGTAGAGAGAGCCTCTGTATCTATGTAGAGCGATTTATTTCTTTTTGAAGAGGCCATACTTTTTCCTTTTTTCCCATAAACTTTTTCTTGAGATTCCTAATTTTTTAGAGAGCTCTGTATCTGGAAATTTGTATTGAAAACTATTGACAATAAATTTCACATAATCATCAATGGTCAAGATTTCATTTTGGTCATAGAGTTTAGAATCTGTGTTAAGTGTAATAGTTTCAAAATCTGATTCTATATTTGTGGTAGTACATAAGATGAAGTTATACTCTTTTAACATCTCAATGAGCGCTTCTTTATCCGTTTTTTTGAGTTGATGGATCTCCGTAATGTAAAGCAAGGAAGTAGGACTACTTTTTTGTATTTTTTCTTTCCAGTTTTTATCGCTTAAAGGGATAAAGGTAAGTAACGTATTTGTATGTGTTGCGTGTTCAAAAACGATCTTATCAACAAGTCTTTGGTAATTGGTCTCTATCACAAGCGGTGTACTGATCTCTGTGATGTCAAAGTCGCTCTCTATATCGTGTAGAAGGTTTTGCATATACTCTTGATATAAAGAGGTCTGTTTTTTCAGTGACTGGTACTCTTTATAGTGTTCGATCTTACGCATGAGGTCTTCTAGCATAAATGGTTTAACGATATAGTCTTTCGCACCCAGTTTCAAAGGTTCCCCAACAGTATCATTGTTGATATAGTTCACCATTAATATAATGATTTTATCTTTAAATTGTTTGATAAGTGGTGAAGTATTCTGTCCCGGCAAGTTTGTCGAAAGCAAGTAAACATCACCTTGACTGTTCATCGCTTCTTTAATAGAACTGAATATTTCTGTTTCATAGCCATTTTCATTTAGTTTA
>NZ_JBFENQ010000028.1:0-15142 GCF_041551015.1 Sulfurovum sp.
ACATATAGTTTAGTTAATATGACTAAACTTTATTAAATAATTTCAAATAACCATCTTGACTTTTTAACAAAAAACTATTACAATGCATGCACAAAAAACTATTAAGAAAAGGAGAAATTTATTATGGCATTTAAACCACTTAAAGATAGAGTTCTCGTAGAACGTGAAGAACAACCAAACACAACAGCATCTGGACTTTACATCCCAGATACAGCCAAAGAGAAGCCTCTAGAAGGTAAAGTAATTGCAGTTGGACCGGTCGCAAGAGAAGACGGTATCGATGTAGGGGACACGGTAGTATTTGCAAACTTCTCAGGTATGGAAATTACTATAGAAGGTAAAGAATATCTTATTTTACTCAGTAAAGAAGTCTTGGGACTTATCAAATAATTATTAACTATATAAGGAACAAACGATGGCAAAAGAAATATTTTATTCAGACAAAGCAAGAAGCGGACTATATGCAGGTGTTAGCAAATTAGCTGACGCTGTGAAAGTTACAATGGGACCAAGAGGTCGTAATGTACTTATACAAAAAAGTTATGGTGCACCACATATTACAAAAGACGGTGTGAGTGTTGCTAGAGAAATAGAGCTGAGTGATAGCCTCGAAAATATGGGTGCACAACTGGTCAAAGAAGTAGCAAGTAATACAGCTGATGAAGCTGGTGACGGTACAACTACTGCTACAGTACTGGCTCATTCTATCTTCAAAGAAGGTCTTAGAAACATTACCGCCGGGGCAAACCCTATAGAAGTTAAAAGAGGGATGGACAAAGCATCTGCTGCCATCATCGAAGAACTAAAAAAAATGTCCAAAGAGGTCAAAGATAAAAAAGAGATTGCACAAGTAGCAACTATCTCTGCAAACTCAGATAAGACTATCGGTAACTTGATCGCTGAAGCTATGGACAAAGTAGGGAAAGATGGTGTTATTACAGTCGAAGAGGCCAAAGGTATCGATGATGAGCTTGAAGTGGTTGAGGGTATGCAGTTTGACAGAGGATATCTCTCTCCTTACTTTGTAACAAATTCTGAAAAGATGACTTGTGAGATGGAAAATCCTATCATTCTTTTAACCGATACAAAAATCACTTCACTTAAAGATCTTGTACCAATGCTTGAACAAGTGCAACAAAGTGGACGTCCTCTTCTTATCATCGCTGATGATCTAGAGGGTGAAGCACTTGCTACACTTGTACTTAACCGTCTAAAAGGTGTATTGAACATCGTAGCAGTGAAGGCTCCTGGATTTGGAGATAGAAAAAAAGAGATGCTTAAAGATATCGCCATCTTAACTGGTGCAACACTCATCACTGAAGAGCTTGGACTTACGCTCGAAAAAGCGACACTGGCTGAACTAGGTCATGCAGCAAGAGTTGTGATAGACAAAGACAACACTGTGATCGTTGATGGTAAAGGTAATAAAGATGCCGTTACGGCCAGAGTAAATGAGATCAAAACACAGATATCTACAACTACAAGTGAATATGACAAAGAAAAGCTTCAAGAGAGACTTGCAAAACTCTCAGGTGGTGTTGCTGTGATCAAAGTAGGTGCAGCTACAGAGACTGAAATGAAAGAGAAGAAAGACAGAGTTGATGATGCACTTTCTGCAACCAAAGCAGCTGTAGATGAGGGTATTGTTATCGGCGGTGGTGCTGCACTTATCAAAGCAAGTCAAGCCACTTCACTTCATCTTACAGGAGACGAAGAAGTGGGTGCACAGATCATCTTAAGAGCTGTATTTGCTCCTATGAAACAAATCGCACAAAATGCCGGATTTGACGCAGGTGTTGTGGCAGATAAGATTGCAAACTCTACTGATGCAAACTTAGGTTTCAATGCTGCAACTGGAGAATATGTAGATATGCTAGAAGCAGGTATCATCGATCCATTCAAAGTTGCGCGTGTAGCACTTCAAAATGCTACTTCTGTAGCAAGCTTGCTTCTGACAACCGAAGCAACTGTTTCAGATATACCAGAAGCACCTGCTCCATCTATGCAAGACATGGGTGGAATGGGCGGTATGCCGGGTATGATGTAATTTGATTTAAATTACACCAAATTACAAGACCAGATCGCTATCTATAACGTTCTGGTCTTCAACTACCCATTATCTAATCAGTTTTTGAAATTCAAAGACAGGTAAGGGTTTTGAAAAATGATACCCTTGCATATAGTCACACCCATAAGAAGCTATCAACTCAACCATTTTCTTATTTTCTATACCTTCGACCACTATTTTCATTCCTAAAGTGTGTGCCAATTCTATGATCGCTTTTACAATTCTTTGATCTTCTTCATTTGTTAAAATATAATCTACTAAACTCTTATCAATTTTTACATTATCTGCAGGAAATTTTTTCAAGTACCCAAAAGAAGTATACCCAGTACCAAAATCATCCAATGAAATACCAACACCCAACTTTTTGAGTGCAAGAAAGTATTTTTCAGTCTGAGATTCATTGCTCATGGCAATACCCTCTGTAATTTCAAACTTAATCCATTCGGGATGAATCTGATGCTCTGCAAGTTTTCTTTCTACATGTTGTACAAATTCACCCGTATTTATTTCCACCATAGATACGTTAATGGAAATCTCAACCGGCTTAAAATTAAATAACTCCCAACGCTTTTGCTGTTTAAGTACTTCTTCAAGTACATATTGACCCAACTTAATAATAAAACCTGTTTTTTCCATTAAAGAGATAAAAACATCTGGAGGGATCAAACCATATTGAGGATGTTTCCAACGGATAAGTGCTTCAGCAGCTACGACTTCTTCATTTTCTACTTTGACAATAGGTTGATAATATACTTCAAATTCACCTTTGCTCAATGCCCCCGGCATATCACTATTCAGTCTCAATTCATCATAATCAGCAGCAAATTTTTCAGGTATAAATATATTAATCTTACCATCACCCTCTTTTTCTGCCTCAGCCAATGCTTTATAGGCATAATCAAGTAATTTTCTTATGCTTCCACTATCTGGATATATAGCTATACCTGCTGAAACTGTTAAATGTAGATTCACATCTTCCATCTTATAAAATGATGCCAGTTGCTTCTGAATATCTTCTACAAATGCTCTTGACTCTTCTATGGAATGTAAATTGGTTACAGTAAGTAAAAAATGGTTATCGAAGGTATGGTACACTGATACATTTAAACTTTTCCCTAAAGTCTCCAAATAGGTAGCAAACTTTTTTAGTACAGCATTGGCTTGCTCATATCCTATAATTGACCGTAACATGGAAAAATTATCTAAACTCAGTAGCATTAATGCCAATTTGTTTTTTTCCAAATGAGATTTAGAAAAAAATGCCGGTAGATCATGATATGCTTGCAGTTGATTTGGTAAATTTGTAAGTTGATGCCTAAAATGTGTGCCGGAATGCTCTTTGTCTTTTGTCATATCTTGTATATATATAACATCACACAACACCTCATTAGGCATCCTCATAACTATAGTATCCAAATATAAATTAATAGGTATCTCATCATCAGAAATTCTTAAAATTGAGTGGGGATAAGTACAGACCTTTTCCTTAGTACCAGAACGTTTATCTTCTATAAACTTATCTAACGCTATCCAATCCTTTTTTACTTTTATGTGCACGATACTTTCAAATTCTTTCAATAAAAAATTATTATTTAATTGTAGCAGTCTAACCATTGTATTATTGGCATACATCACTTTATTTTTATCAGAGAGTATCAAGACTGCATTTTCAGAAATGTCAACTGCTTTTTGAAAAACCTTTAGATTATTCTCAAGTGTTTCGCCTAATCTCTTTTTTTCTTTTACAAGAAAATAAATATAGAGTACAAAGAAAATGAATAAAAGTGAAATCGAAACTAATACATATCCTTCTGCTGTCATTTGATTGATAATCTGTGTAAGTTTTTCCAATGTGATATTCATACAGTAACCTTATAGGTGTTAAATTCGATTATATTATACCAACATTCAAACTCATGTTTTACTTAAACATAAAGCTTCTATTTGTGTTGAAGCATCTTCAATGATAAATTTTTGATTCACGTTAAGCTCACTAAGTTCTATGATCTTTCCATCTATAGACGTTTGTGCCCAACCTTTACGGCACTGAAGTTTAGGATCATTCATCTTCAATTTTTTATCTATGTACTCTAAATATTGTCTTTTTTGTTCCAATATAAAGACCATATTTTGCTTATAATTTTTGTACATTTCAGGTAAAGAAGCAGAAAAATGCTCTAACTTATACGCTATTACTCTCTTAAATTCATCTTCTAAACGAACAAACTTCATTTGTATCTCTTTGAGTAGTCTGCTAGGTGAACTGCGTAACAATATCTCTTCTGTATGTTTTAACTCACGTAAAAGATGCTGTAGCTTTTGATTCATCATATAAGTAAATCGATCACTTATCTCACCTAAAGTATAGAGTATTTCTCTCGCATCAGGAAGTATCATCTCCATAGCAGCACTGGGTGTTGGCGCACGTAAGTCTGCAACAAAATCACTTATCATTACATCTACTTCATGTCCTACTGCACTCACAACTGGTGTTTGCATCATAAAAATGGCATCTGCTACTACTTCTTCATTAAAACTCCATAGATCTTCTGCACTTCCGCCACCGCGTCCCACAACAACCACATCTGCACCTAAACTATCTGCATAATGTAATGCATTGGCTATTTGAGCTGCTGCCTGATCTCCCTGCACCAATGTATCTACGATCACCACATCAAGTAACGGCCAGCGCTGTTCAATAACTTTTAGCATATCATGTAAAGCCGCACTCTCTTTTGCTGTGACTAATGCTATTTTTTTAATATGTTTAGGAATGGATTTTTTTCTTTGTGCATCAAAGTAACCTTTAGCCTTAAGACGCTCTTTAAGCTGTTCATAGGCTAATGCCAAAGCACCCTTTCCATAGGGTTCAATATGTACAGCATAGAATTGATATTCACCTCTAGGTGTATATACCCCTACTGAACCTTCTATAACAATATGCATCCCTTTTTCTAAACGAAATTTCAATTTTGTAACAGAAGAACGCCACATGACACATTTGATACTGCTCTCTTTATCTTTTACGGAAAAATATATATGACCTGAAGTATGGTAGGTAACGGAAGCTACTTCACCCTCAACAAGGATATGCATAAATGTGGCTTCAAGAAGTGATTTTATTTTTGTATTGAGTGAGGAGACACTCATCATAGATTGTGACATGAGACTCCTTTAGTGTGTAATTTTATTTTTTTTGTGCCACTAAAAGTGTAGAGATCCCCATAGAGAAGGATTTTGTATATTTCATTTCAAAGCCTGCTTCTTCTAACTCTTTAGCCAACATCTCTGTAGTTAAAAACTCTTCTATAGACTCAGGAAGATACTTATACGCTTCATAGTTTCGGGAGATAAGTCCACCAATTTTTGGTAAAACTTTTTTCATGCCGAAGTCTACTATCTTATCTATGAAACCACTTCTATCTTGTTTTGTAAATTCCAAGATCACTACTATACCATTGGGCTTTAATGCACGGTAAAATTCTTCTAATGCTTCTACTCTATCTACCACATTACGTATACCATAACTTATAGAAATAACGTCTGTACTCTCATCATCAATTGGTAGTTCTTGTGCTTTACCTTCTATGAACTGGGCAAAATCTACTTTCTTCTTAGCTACTTCAAGCATGCCTACAGATGGATCGACTCCAACATACTTATCAATAGTTACACCATTTTTCTCTGCCTGTTCTTTCCAATAAATAAGTAAATCACCTGTGCCAGTTGCCACATCAGTTATTTGAGTTAACTCTTTTTGATCTAATATCTCAAATGCCTTATCACAACCTTTTTTACGCCACTGGATATCAATCCCCATACTCAATACTCTATTGGCTAAATC
The DNA here is from genome assembly GCF_041551015.1 of Sulfurovum sp. Lineage (GTDB taxonomy): Bacteria > Campylobacterota > Campylobacteria > Campylobacterales > Sulfurovaceae > Sulfurovum. Next base: position 5,913 of record NZ_JBFENQ010000028.1, read on the forward strand.
ATACGTTGATGCAATATCATCAAACATATGTACTATCTTATCTTGTTTATCTTTTTTATCTGTGAGTTTTTCAATCCCCAATTTGTCTGCTCCATATCATTAAATCCACATCTTTTTTGTCTTGATGTAAAAATTCTAAATTCATCTTTGTATTATAGGTTAAATTATGTGTAGATAGCTTAGGTGTTTGATAGATCAACATCCAATCTATCTTCTTTTGTAAGGCCTTTAACATTCCCTCACCACCTTCTACCAGTATAAAAGAAGGTTTACCCAAAAAAATTAAATCATCCCCTACACTCACCGTTCTGTTTTCTACATAAAATAAAGGAATATCTCTATCAAAATTATCTTCTTTTGTATAGATCATCACATCAGGTGCTTTGCCTTTAGTAAAACGACAGTCCAGAGTAGGTCTGTCTTCCCTTACTGTATTACCGCCTATGAGTAATCTATCACATACTTCTCTTAGCTGATGGACATGGGTTAAAGAAACTTCAGAACTAAGATAGCCTCCACCGATACGACCATTGGTTGTCTGTGCAAGTTTAAAGAGGACAAAAGCTCTCCTTTGCCATATCATAAAAGGCTCTATCAGATCTCTGCATTTATCTTCAAGTACACCTATACTTGCATTTCCCAACTTCTTCATACCGCCATCATGACCCTCTATAGGGTCTTGTATACCTATAATCACTCTACTTAATGCAAGTGACTGTAATAAAGAAGCACAAGAGGGTGTCTTACCTTCATGCGAACAAGGCTCCAGTGTCACATAAATACTGCAGTCACTAAAAAAATCTTTGGGGAGTGCTAAAAGAAAGGTATGTGCCTTTTGAGCATCATTTGTATCAAAGTCTATCTGTGTATTTGAAAGTGTTTCGTAGGCTGAAATGAGGGCCAATACTTCTGCATGTGAAGTACCTGCTTTTTGATGGGCCTCTATGGCTAAAATGTTACCATTCAAAGTAACTACAGCACCTACAGCAGGATTGGGGTAAGTCAAACCTTGATATTCCCAAGCTTTATCTAGAGCAAGTTGCATATAAAATTCGTCTCTCATAGCAACTTCCCCTTTACTTAAAATCTAAATTCAGTTCCAGTCAAAATAGGTTTTTGCTGTACCTATTACTCCATATTCAAAGCTCTCATCACCCTGCTTTGTTTCCACAACAATACCATCATTATCCGCACTTTTCAATACGCCTTTTAGTTTGTCACCGCCTACTATTTTAAGCTTCACTTTTTCACCAATAGCATTTTTAAAATGCACAGGTTTAGTTAGTTTTCTCTCAATACCAGGAGAACTGATCTCTAAACGGTATCTTTGGCTCATAGGAGGATGTACATCTAAAAAAGGAGATAGCTCATGAGAAATTTTAGCACACAGATCAAGACTTACACCACCTGCTTTTGTCACCAGTACACGAAAAATAGTCTCTTCAAATTCAGTCACTATCTCTGTATCATACAAAGCTGCACCATTGGCTTCTATGATTTTAGCTATTTGTGTTTCAAGATTCATCTTTGGACTCCTCATCATCTTTAGCATGTCTTGTACCTATTTGTTTAAAAAGGTCTTCTATGCGGCTTACTTTCTCTAGCTGATGATCAAACTCAAATGTAAACCGTGGGGCCTTGAACCATCCCTCACTCTGTTTACAATGGTTTTGTATATATCCGGACACAGCTCGTAACTGTCTTAATGCTTCATTCTGCTCTTTCTCATTCAAAAATGAAGTATCCAGATACACTTTAGCATCAGATCTACCTTTTGAACACACAACATCCGTAACTGTAAGCCCGTTTATGCGCTCATCATCCAAACTAGCAAGTGCTTCAGGAATGATCTCTTTGAGTACAGATTCTACTCTATGCCGTTTGATCTCTTCGTGGGTCATTTTATAACGTCACTTGTTCTTCAACATCTTTAAATGTTTCAATTACATCGCCATCTTTAATATCATTATAGTTTGCGAGCATAATACCACATTCATAACCATTTTTCACTTCTTTAGCATCTTCATTGAAACGCTTAAGTGAAGAAATAGTGCTTTCATATATAACCACTCCATCACGGATAAGTCTGGCTTTAGAGTTTCTTGTGATGACACCATCAGAGACTTTACATCCGGCAATAGTACCAACTTTACCAACAACAAATGTCTCACGTACATCTGCCTGTCCAGTTACTTCTTCAGAAATGACAGGACTCATCATACCACCAAGAAGTGCTTTTACATCATCAAGTAGATCATAGATGATGGAGTAAGAACGTATCTCTATACCTAATTCTTTTGACTTCTTCTTCACTGCACCTGTTGGACGCACATTGAATCCAAGTACAACCGCATGTTCAGATGCATCAGCAAGTGCAAGATCACTCTCCGTCACTCCACCCACACCTTCATGAATGATATTTACTTTTACCTCTTCATTTCTAAGCTTCTCTAAGCTACCTTTGATAGCTTCAAGAGAACCTTGAACATCTGCTTTGATGATCACAGGAAGTGATTTGAGCTGTCCTTCAGCAATAAGTGCAGAAAGATCATCAAGAGATGCTTTAGTACTCTTAGAAAGTTGCTTAGTTCTGTCATATTCAGCTCTTTTCTCAGCTAATTCACGTACTTCTTTGTCTGTATCCATAACGATAAGTTCATCACCGGCTCCAGGTACTTCATTAAGCCCTACAATAGCTGCTGGTGTACTTGGTCCGATCTCTTTAACATTACTTCCGTCATCAAGTCTAATCGCCTTAATACGTCCATATGTTTTACCCACGATCACATTATCACCAATATGCAATGTACCATTTTTGATAATGACATTGGCAACTGGTCCAAAACCTTTTTCAAGAGAACTTTCAACCACTACAGCCTTCGCTTTTCTACTTGGATCAGCTTTTAGTTCCATCACTTCTGCTTGTAAAAGAATCGTCTCAAGCAAGTCATCTATACCCATACCTGTGTGCGCTGAGACAGGTACGAATTCATACTCTCCACCCCAATCAGTTGCCATAACACCTATTTCTGACAGTTGAGCCTTAACGTTATCAGGGTTTGCACTTGCTTTATCCATTTTGTTAATAGCAACGATAAGAGGTACACCTGCTGCTTTAGTATGCGCGATCGCTTCTTTAGTTTGTGGCATTACACCATCATCTGCCGCAACAACAATAATAACAATATCTGTTGCCTGTGCTCCACGTGAACGCATTTCTGTAAATGCTTCGTGACCTGGAGTATCCACAAAAGTGATCTTCTTACCATTTTTTTCTACCTGGTAAGCACCTACGTGTTGTGTAATACCACCCGCTTCTTTATCTGCTACTTTTGAAGTACGAATTCTATCAAGAAGTGATGTCTTACCGTGGTCAACGTGTCCCATGATGGTAATAACAGGCGGTCTCTCTTCAAGATTAGCCTCATCCTCTTCTGCATCATAATCCTCTGTAATATCAAGTTCATCAAGAGGGTTTACCGTCGTAACTTCAACTTCAAACTCTTCAGCAAGAATTTCAATTTCATCTTTACTTAAAAAGTCATTCTTTGTTACCATCATACCAAGTGCAAAAAGTACACCAACAACTTCACCTACAGAACGGTTTACTTTTTCAGCAAACTCATAAACCCTTACATTCTCAGGAATTTCTACAGAAGTTACCACTTCAGCATTTTCTACTTTTTCATACTTCTTACGTTTACCGCCACGCTTAAGCGATCGCTTCTGCTGAGGACGGAATGGTTGTCTGCCTTTAGCAGGTCCACCATTTGCTGCTTCTCTCTTTTTCGCTTCTTCTTTACGTTTTTGTTCTTGACGCATCATATCTTCATAGATGTTTTTATCAGAGAAATCTAAAAGTACTACTTCTTCACCACCAAAACCGCTATCTATTTCACCACTCATACTGTCATGGTTGAAAATATCTATCTTCGTACCAGTATCTCTAGCTTCAGCAACTTTCTTAGGTTTCTTTTTTGCTACATATGGTGTTTGATCATCCATAGAGATCTTCGTTGAAGCTCTTACCGGTGCTGGTTTCGCTTTTCTAACGATCTTGATTCCGCCACGAGAAAGTGTTTTTCTCTTTGGTTTATCTTCATCTTCTGCAGCGGCAGGTACTTCAGGTTCTGTTTTCTTACTGACAACAGAAATACCTTTACGTTTTTTCACTTCTTTGACTACAGGTTTTTCAACGATTTCTTCAACCGCTTCTGGAGCTGCCGCTTCAACTGTCTCTTCTTTTGTCATTTCAGAAGTCTCTGTAACAGTTTCAGCTGCCGGCTCTTCTATCACTGCAGTTTCAACTTCTGGAGTTGAGACTTTCTTTTCAACAACTTCTACTTTTTTCTTCACTACAGTAATTTTTGGTTTGCTACCTGGTTTAGTAAACTCTTTTGGTAATGTCCCGCTAATCGCATAATCTACAAGGATCCCAGCATCTTCCATGCTGATAGTGCTGTTAGCTGCTTTTACATCAAAACCTAACTCTTTGGCTTTGTCTAGCAAATCTGCGTTTGACAATCCCGCTTCATCTGCTATTTCTTGGATTTTAACTTTATCCATTCTTGATTAACTCCTTTAATATAATGCAATTACTTGCATGAGCTGACTTCAGTAGTCAACTGTTTCAATAACTTAGTAAATCGTTCTGCATCTTGTTTAAAACGCTTCACTAAGCCTTTGATTTTTTTCTCATCTGTTCCACAAACATCACAAAGGTAAAAACTTCTTCCTTTACCATCAAATGCTACTACCTCATTACCCTCATATTTTAATCGAATCAAAGTGTTTTGAGGATGTCTACTTCGGCAAGCGATGCACATACGTGTTGGCTGTGATTTTTTCATGCGTATTATACCTAAAAAGAGATTAAGCGTACAGCTTAACTTTTGGTGATGACACCATTATTGTCTAAAGAAAGAATAAATACCCTAAATTGAGGGAAACGTGCTTGCAGTGCTTGAGCCATTTTATCTGCATCCTTATCGTATACAAGGTTAAAAAATGTAGAGCCTGAACCCGAAAGAGTACTCATAAGTGCACCATGTTTCAATGCTAACTTCTGGACATCAAACAGTTCAGGCATCATTTTCATTCGTCTTGCCTGATGTAGTTTATCTTTGGATGCTATACGTAACAGATCCCAAGATTCACTCATAAAAAGTGCCGTCATGTAAGATGCACGAGAAAGGGAATACACTGTTTCCTCTTTTCTGTACATCTTTGGTAAAATCGTACGAGATTTTGCGGTTGAAATAGTACGATTTGGTACAACCACTACAGCCTTTAAATAGTCAGGCATACGTCTTTTTTTACTGTAGACCCTATCGCCTTCTACACAGGCAACATTAAAACCACCCATCACTGCAGGTGTTATATTGTCTGGGTGATGTTCGTAGCGTAATGCAAGGTTGAGTATTTCTCTTTTATTGTACTTTTTATCTGCAGCGGTATAAGCAGCACTCAAGGCTGCAACAATCACTGCTGAAGAACTCCCAAGTCCTCTTGAAATGGGAATACGATTATGGAATTCAAACCTAAAATTATCCTCTCTACCCGTAAGTCTTTTATAATTTTCATTAAAAATGCTTAAAAATAGAGAATTCTTTTTAATTTTAGGATTATCAGCACCCTCACCATGTGTTGAAATACTTAAAAATTTTGAAGGTGTGATCGTAATTTCATTTCTTAGATCTACTGCAAGCCCCAAGGTATCAAATCCTGGTCCTAAATTTGCAGAGGTTGCGGGTACGCTTATAAACATCTATTTCCTTATTTTGAACGCTTTTAGAGCAAAGCTCCAAAAATTACGCTGATACTATGTCATACTCAACTTATGCAACTGGTTGCATTTACTCTAGACAGCTGGCAGTATGTAGTCAGGTGTTGATTCTTCATCTAATTCAAGATCTTGAATACTCTGAGGTAATGTAAACTTTACATTGACTGGTTGCTCATATTTTTTTGTAATTATAGTCTCTTTTTCCTTGATAAAATAAAGATTGCCTACCGCTTTGATAGGTTGGCCTCCATTTAAAGCAAAACCACTACATCCTACACACTTAATACCTTGCATGATCTCTATCGTTTTAAGCATAATATAGGTGAGTTTTATAGCCATATAAGAGCCTGGACCTCGGGTATATATAATCATAGAGATATCATACTTGTCTAGACACTCTTTGATCAAAGGCAAAAGAATTTCGGAAGTTTTTAAATCACTGGATATAGTTTCTATAAGCGTACCCTCTTCATATACCCCTAACATAAGAGGTGAAGAGATAGATATAATGAGGAGTTCGTACCTCTTAGGCAAAGCTTTTTGCAAATGCTCTACTTTGTAACTCTTCTACTGCTACGAGATCATAATTTGTGCTGTCTGAAAGCAATTTAGCGGTAAGTTTATAATTCAAGTCATGACTTCCTGCAAATGATTCATATTTAGCCAGTATATTATGCCCAGAGACCATCATGTCTCCCATGGCATCCAATATCTTATGTCTTGCAAATTCATTTTCAAAACGTAATCCTTCAGGATTGAGGACTTTATGATCATCAAGTCCTATGGCATTTTGAAGTGTTGCTCCAAGTGCGAGGTTTTGACTTTGAAGATACTGTATGTCTTTGGCAAACCCGAATGTTCTTGCTCTTGCAATCTCTTCTACAAAATTTTTAGTACTAAACTCAAAATGCTCTTTCTGATCACCGATCACAGGGTGGTCAAACTTGATACGAAAATCAAATTGTGCACTCTCATGAGGTAATAGACGCACAAACTTATCACCTTCACTTACCTCAACCGGTTTTTTAACGCAGATAATTTTCTTTGGTGCATCCTGTTCTTGAATACCTGCTTCTTCTAACAAAAGACAAAAAGAGATGGATGAACCATCCATGATCGGCATCTCATTTCCATCTACAATTACACGCATATTGTCTATACCGTAAGCGTATACGGAAGAAAGAAAATGCTCTATCGTAGAGATATACCCTTTCTCATTACCTATGACCGTAGCCATACGTGTATCTATCACTGAATCAGGAGAAAGTGGTATGCTCATTGCTAGGTCTTCACGATAAAACATAATGCCCGCATCTACATCAAGCGGCTCAAGTCTTAATTTAATTGGCTCACCTTTATGCAAACCAATACCCACAACTTCAACGGGTTTTTTCAGTGTTCTTTGTTGCATTACTTTCTCCTTTCTCTTTATTTATTGCCCGTATTATAGTATAAAATTATAATTATTGCAAAGTGTACATATTTACTGTGGACAATATATAGACTATTTTCCCTGAATGATCTTATCTGCAGCCTTAAATATATCATCCACATTTTTCCTGATCCACTCTTGGTCAAACCACTCTACCGGCCTAACCTCTATACCTTGAACCAAAATACCAAAATGCAGATGATCCCCCAATGCCAAACCTGAAACACCCGTTTTTGCTATCGCATCTCCGGCATTCACTTCATCACCTTCATTTACCAGCAGTTGTGAACAGTGGCCATAGAGTGAATAAAGTCCTAATCCATGATCTATCATAGGCATATTTCCATAAATCCCATTTTCATTTGCATAGACTACTTTACCCGCATTTGATGTTTTAATCGTTGCCATTTTTGTACTTGCCAAGTCATACCCTACATGGTAAGAGTGAGACACTTCATTATCTTTGTGTTCATAATAATAGTGTCTTTCATCACCATAACTGGCAACCTTTTGTCCATTTTTAAGCGGATAGAACTTTTTTACTTTCCAACTATCTAAAATATCAGAAGAGACATCTTTACTTAAGGAGTGGATCAAGTCTTCATTTTTCAAGCGCATTGCTTCATTTATCGCTTTTAACTTTTCAAGTCTATCATCTATATTGGCATATTCAGGATTACTTGATGCTAGATCTGTGATCTTTCCATCTATGAATTTATCTTTTGCTTGGATCCATGAAACTTTATACTCATGGTTTTTTAAATAGAAAGGAATATCCACAGTACGTTGATTTTTCGCAGCATCTATGGCTACAACTTTAGCCTTAAAATCTTTATCAGTGAATGGCCATGCTATCAATGCAACATAGTATCCTTCTTTTTTATAAGGCTGTGCTTTAAACTTTTGTTCTCCTGCTTCTATGTAAAGTGTATCAAGATTCTCATCTTCTGCCTGAAATACAACCAAGGCACTTCCACCTTGTGTAATACTGTAAGAGTTCGCAATTACATTTACATTCGGTCTTGTAAAATCAACATTAATGTCAATCACTTGTTCACTCTTATTTCCCTTAGAAAAGTTCCACATACTACTGTCAGTAACTAACGCTTTTAATGTTAGTTTAGTGGCTTTAGGGTCTAGTGTTTTGCTTGTAGGATACTTCACTAAAAGTGTTTGCTTTTTTGTTTTCTCCTCAAATGTTCCTTGTCCTACGATAAGACTGTTTTTCCCATCACTTAAAATAAGCTCAAAACTTTTCAATCCTTCATTATCAGTAAGCTCAACTTTCAGAGGATCCTTACGATTCCAAAATACATTTTGTTCACTATAGACTCTTGGCACTTCTCTCTCAAATTCCGGTGCCGTATACACATACCCTGCTCCGGCAAGTAAACCCAGTACTATCAACACAAATACAACGACTATTTTACTTTTACCTTTTTTAGCACTTCTATTTTTCATCTATAATTCCTAATTCTTCTATCTTTTTTAAAATTGTATCTATACTTTCTTGTAAGCCACATTGGCTGAGAGTAAAGCCTGCTGCAACTTTATGTCCACCTCCGCCAAAAGCCATAGCTACTTTCGAGACATCCACTTCTTCACTGCGTAAAGAGATACGTATACCATCTTCTAATTCCATGGCAAAAAGTGCCACTTCCACCGTCACTAAAGACCGTGCATGATCCACAATACCTTCCATATCAGGTATTGTAGCACCTGTCGCTACTATATCCTCTTTTGTCACCATCAATGTCGCTATTCTGGCATCATGGTATAAAGATAAAGAAGCCAAAGCTTTTTCCAAAAGACGCAATGAGCTCAAAGGTTTTCTCTGGGTGAAATGATAAGCTACTTCATCAGGCAAAGCACCTGCTTTGACTAAATTTTTTGCTACGTTAAAAACCTCTTCATTCACTGAATTAGTGGTAAAATATCTTGTATCTGAGAGTAATGCTGCATAAAAACATGTTGCTGCATCAGCTTCTATTATATAAAGTTCTTTAAACAATG
>NZ_JBFENQ010000029.1:0-14978 GCF_041551015.1 Sulfurovum sp.
AAGAAAATGGCGGGGATGATGTATTTGTACACTATCGTCAAATTAATAGTAACGGTTACGACCGTGTTTCCCTTAATGAAGGTCAAAAAGTGACTTTTGAGATCGGCAAAGGCGAAAAAGGCTTACAAGCTGAAAACGTTACTGGTCTTTAAGAACATCTAATGGGCAGAGAAATCTGTCCATATTTTAAACACTTCTATAAAGAGACCAATAGGTCTTTTTATGAATTGCTTAAAGGAAACGTATGAAAAGTAAAGAAGCTGTTTTAGAAGCGTTAAAAGAAGGTAAAAATCTTATTAGTAGTATCACTGGGTTGCAATATACTCTAATTAATGGGATATTACATACTCGTCATAGTGAAAGAAGTGACTGGAACCAAAGTGAACTTAATTTTTACAATCCACCATCTTGGCTCAACCTCAAAATAATAGAAGAAAAATCTGCCAATATATAAGATTTAACAGAGTCTTATGGACTCTGCTGTTTCATATATTAAAATCTCTACTTTCTCATCCAAAAATACTATTTTATAGTTTTTTTCGATAATTTAAATGTACTCAAACTGTTTTAAAGCCCTAAAATACTTTAGGTGGTCCTTTATTATCGTTGTAACTAACTATTTAGCTACAGTATTTTATTACAGATTTATAATCCAGCATTTGCATCAAGTATCCCAGATAGGTGTGTGGTGATCGTAATGTCTTTTTCGTTAATTATAATATCTTCTATGGTTGCTTTCTCTAAACGCCCGGTAACATTTAGATCTCCCTGAGAAACTGCATTTAAGGCTTTATTCGCTTTCACAATACCTTCGTCAATTTTTTCCCCATAATCAAATTCTATGAGGCTTTCGAGATAAGATTGGATAGGTGCCAGTTCTGCAGCATCAATCAATAGATCAAAAAGATCGCTGTTTGTAGTTGAGTCATATACCAGTTCATCAAAAATAAGGGTTCTGGTTTCTTTATCGATTTTTGGTGAACCGGTAAAAGTTATCTCTCCGTCAATATCGAACCAATTGAACTTATCAAGAGATCTCAACCATTCATCTCTGTTATCGTAATTTATATGTGCAGATATCTTTAATCGTCCATCACTACTTTTTCCTATTTTAGGATCGGATATCTTTAGCATTCCAGGCATCACACTTTTTACTAAATCTATTGAATAGACGTCCGAATATTTTTTGTTTGATCTGGCTAATAACTCTTCATATGTGATCAAGACAGGAAGATGAAAATTAAATTTCCCTTTTTGGTAGCAGATCGTTTCAAGATCTGTGATCTTTGTCTTATTATAATCTGCAGGAGGCTTTCCTAAAAGAATCTGTGTTTGACCTCTTGCACTTATCGTGCTTCGTAGAACATGGTCAACGATATCAATTTGAGAACAGGAAGCAACATCGGGTTGAAATAATAGATAGGTATTAGTATCATCATCTATTTTTAAAGGCTCTTGTATGTCTTCCCACTGTTCTTCCATTCTTCCTTTAATGTCAAGTTTTCCAAGAAGTTCTGGTACACGCTTTGCAAATTTATCCATTCTTTTTCGAAGCTTAGGTTCTATGACTTTTTTAATATCTATGTTGAATAGATCGAACAGTTTTAATTTGGGATTCTTTGACCACCTAAAATCATGGTCTATGTCAACAGAAATAGTCCAGTCCTTATTGATATGTAGTTTAGCATTGAGATATAGGACTGCAGCGGCTCTTGCAGTACCGTATACATATCCATCTGCAGATGCTTCTGCCTTAACTGGAAATGCAAATGTCAATGTTGGGCCTTTGCCAGTAAGCAAGATACGTCCGTTTCTTTTTACCCAACCTTTTACATCACATTTTACTTTCGGTACTGTTCTGAAGTCTCTGGTCCAATCTTTACAAGAGATTTTAAAGCCTTTTATTTTACATTTTGGAATGAAAGGTACCTTCATATCTTGTGGTCTTACACACTCCTTGCCACGCTCATCTAGGACAGCTATATCATTTGGAACATATTCATTCAGGTATTTTTCCAAGACACTGAGATCTGCTTGTATAGGCAGCGTAATAATGGACTCTTCATGTATCTGTTTGTTGGCAATAGCACTACTTGGATAAAAAAAAATAAGAAATAGCAAAACGCAGATAAAATGATTTATAACAATGGAGTGTTTCGTTTTACACATAGGACTCTCTTCGGTTATTATTGGTATCCAGACGGAATAAAAAATATACAATTAAGTGTACAATACTTTTATTTTAATTCTTATATAGTTATGTAAATATAACTTAGCATCATATGTCATTTTAGCGTAAAATACTAAGTATTAGTGTTTATTAGAAGTACATCTTGGTATTTCATATTTAGCACTTAACTCTATTTCGATATAATCAATAAAAAAAGAGATTGTTGATGAAAATTCTTTTATTATTATTTACACCATTATTTATTTTTGCAAAGGTACATTATGCACAAGTTGAACCTTATGAATCTGTTACATTGAAGTCTGCTGTTAGTGCATTGGTGATGGATGTAGATCTCGAAGCTGAAGGGAGTGTAGTGGATCAAAAACGTGTTATTTATTTGGATGACCGTTTGGATAAAATTAACTTGAAAACATCAAGAGAAAATCTTCTCATCCTCCATGAAACATTAAAACGACAAGAGTCATATTTTCAACGTATCGATAAGTTGAAAACAGCATCTACGACCCAAAAAGACAATGCTTTTTACAGTTTTGCTTCTGCAAAAACACAGTATTTGGATATGCAGTATAAGATTGCTCAGCTTGAAGATAGTATTGAAAAAAAATCCATTGTACTTCACCATATGTATTTGTATGAAATTATGGTACGCAAAGGAGACTATGTAGCTCCGGGTTCTCCTTTAGCAAGAGTAGTTGATGCGAGCAGAGCAAAGTTGGTACTTTTTTTAGAACCTTCTGAATTGGAGCAGATAGGGCAAAAAATGGTCTACCTTAATGGTGAAAAAACAGAGTATAAAGTAGATAAAGTATGGAGAGTGGCAGATGAGAAGTTCATCTCTTCTTATCGTGCAGAGATTTATATTACTGCACCTGAAGGATCATTTTCCAAACTGATGAAAGTAGAGATAAAATAAACTAATAATAGAGCAAAGGTATCTACTTGAGTATTATGATGCACATGTTATATAGAGGTTAAAGTAAGGAGAGTGATAGTATAAGATCCCTCTCATTGATTGAAAAAAGATCAATCTATTTTGACCATTTTTCGTCGCATATAGGCTATTTTACTCTGTAGTGGCAAATCTTTAGGACAGTAGTCTTCGCATGCGAGTAAACTCATACATCCAAATATTCCCTCATCATCGCCAATGAGTTCATAAAAGTCCTCATCTGTCCTACTATCATGCGGGTCTATAGAGAATCTAGCAACTCTATTGAGGCCCACAGCACCCACAAAATCTTCTCTCATAATAGCCGTAGAGCAGCCTGCCACACATAATCCACACTCTATACATCTATCAAGCTCAAAGACTTCATCGGCAACCTCCGGCTCTATTCTCTTCTCCAATTTAGATATATCATACTCCTCATTGGAAACGATCCAACTATTGACTCTCATACTCATATTTTTCATCCATGAACCAGTGTCAACCGATAGATCTTTGATAAGTTTAAATGTTGGTAGAGGTAAAAGCTCTATTTTGCCATCTTCAAATTCACTGGTCAGTGTTCTACATGCCAATTTTGGCTTTCCATTGATAATCATTCCACAAGCACCACAAATTCCAGCACGACATACAAAATCTGAACTCAAATCATGATCGATAGACGCTTTTATTTTACTCAAAGCAATATAGAGTGTCATACCTGGTGTCTCTTCTAGTGTATAATCAACAAAAGTTGGTTGTGAATTTTCATCAGATGGATTATATTTTAGTGTTGTTATGGTGATCTCTCTACTCATCTTCATCTCCTAATCTCTGATTGATGCTTTTGTACTCTGCTTGTAGTTCGTAAGGCATGAGTTTCTCTTGGAGTTCATATCTGTCACCTTGATGTTCTTCAATGATTTTATCTATTTCCTCTTGTCTTTTTTGACTCAGTGGATTTTCGATGATAAACCCTTTTTTACCATATCCTCTGAAGCCAGGAGGCATTTCCATCTTCATGATATCAAGCTCTTCATAGGCTAAAGTCGGCTCCAAATCATTTTCATTTGCCCAATAACTCAGTGTTCTGTTAAGCCAGTTTTCATCATCTCTCTTCAGATAATCTTCTCTATAGTGGGCACCTCTACTCTCTGTTCTATCTCTTGCACCTTTGGCAACACATAGAGCTACTTTAAGCATCATCGGCACTTTGTAAGCCTCTTCAAGTTCTTGATTTAGAAGTCTATGTTTATTGGTAATATTGATATTTTTTGTCTTCTTCAGTAGCTCTTTTAACTCTTCTACCGCATCTTCTAAATCTTTGCCATTTCTAAAGATTCCCACTTTCTCCTGCATAATATTTCGCATCTCATCTTTAATGTCATAGATACTTTCTGTTCCGTCAAGTGCTAAAAGTTCATCAAGGTAGTTATTTTGTTTAGTTAACTCATCCTGAACTACTTTTGTATCTATAGTAATATCGGTTTCTTTACAATAATCAGCAAAATAGTTACCTACGATCATACCGGAGACAACTGTTTCACTAACTGAATTTCCACCCAGTCTGTTAAATCCGTGCATATCCCAGCATGCAGCTTCACCACAAGAGAAGAGTCCTTTGACATTAACACTTTGACCTTTTGGCGTGGTTCTGATCCCGCCCATTGAGTAGTGTTGCATTGGAAGCACAGGCATCCAACCTTTTTCACCTTCATCTGCAGGGTCAATCCCATTAAACGTTTTACTAATGTCTTGTACATCTCGTAGATTTTTTTCTATATGCTCTCGACCCAAAATAGAAATATCAAGCCATAAGTGGTCTCCATAAGGTGACTTCACACCTTTGCCCTTTTTGATATGTTCCAACATTCTCCGGCTCACAACATCCCTGCTTGCCAAATCCTTCTTTTCAGGTTCATAATCAGGCATAAATCTATAACCATCTTTATCTCTTAGCACACCACCATCTCCTCGACACCCTTCAGTGAGCAAAATCCCTGATGGAACAATAGGCGTTGGATGAAACTGAATTGCTTCCATATTGCCCAGATAAGCACCTGCATCTAAAGCAATAGCATGTCCTGTTCCTTTACAGATAGTAGCATTTGTAGACTGCTTATAGATTCGACCATACCCACCTGTTGCGATCATGGTTCCTTTGGCTACATAAGCAACGAGTTCACCATTTTTTAGATCTCGTACAATGGCTCCAAAACATTGACCATCTTTGGTTATAAGAGAGATAGCCTCTTTTTTATCTTCTATAACCACTCCCCGTTTCATTGCCTCATTTGTTACAGCGTAAAGCATCGTATGACCTGTGGCATCTGCAGTATAACAAGTTCTCCACTTCTTCGTCCCGCCAAAGTCTCTTGCTGTAATGAGACCATGGGCTTCATCTTTCTCAGTAATGGTGGTCTTTTCAGCATTAATAACAGTTTCTCTGTCCCCTTTTTTAACGCGACTCCAAGGTACACCCCAAGCGGCTAACTCACGAATCGCTTTAGGAGCAGTGTTTACAAACATTCTTGCTACCTCTTGGTCACAACCCCAATCACTTCCCTTAACTGTATCTGAAAAGTGAACATCTTCATTGTCACCCTCTCCCATAATACTATTTCCAAGACTCGCTTGCATTCCCCCCTGGGCAGCAGCAGAATGTGAACGCTTCACGGGAACGAGACTAAGAACAATAGTATCTAAACCTTTATCTGTTGTCGAAATTGCCGAACGTAAACCTGCTAATCCTCCACCAATGATCAAAGCGTCAGTATATTTAATTTGCATTTTTTACCTCTACTTGTGGTATATATCTCTCTCCATAGTTTGCTTGATGTTCAGCTCCTATCTTCATATAGGCAAGAAGTGTAGCTACACCCAGTGTCAACATTACTCCACTTAATATCCACTTTGCTTTTTTCAGTCGTGCACGACTTTTTTTAGGATCATCACCTTCAAACCATCCCCACTTTACACTTAATCTGTATAGACCGATCGCACCATGAAATTCGACAGCAGCAAGTAACATAATATAGAGCGGCCACATCATGTCAGTATAGACTCTGTCAGATGAAGCATATGGACCAATATTACCTGGATTGGTTAACATGATATAGAGATGTACTGAACCCAAAAAGAAGAGTGCAAAACCTGTACCCACTTGAATGATCCAGAGTTTTGTATCTCCGTGATTCATGAGATTTGAATGGGTTTTTAGACGAAGAAACTCTCTATAAGATATGGGAAATTTACGTAGAGCTAAAAAAGCATGAAAGATAAAAATAATAAATACAATCAAGATAGTAATAAAAACAGGAACAGTGCTTCCCCCTTCAAATAGAAAGCTAAGTTCAAAAGCTTTGGTGACAGAGAGCATAAAATCTTTACTAATAAGTATGGTCGAGACGAAAAGCATGTGAAATATCATAAAAATGGCTAAAAATAAGCCTGTGGCACTTTGTAGAAAATCGAGTCTTGCAGGTATCCGACTCTTCTTCTTTTGAGTGGTTTGCCCTAAAAGACTTTCTACTATTCTCTCTTTAGACATAGTATGATCCTTTTTCAATTAATATCAATTTAGGTTTGAATATGGTCAGGAAGCCGAAGGCTTCCAATGATT
This sequence comes from Sulfurovum sp., assembly GCF_041551015.1. Classification (GTDB taxonomy): domain Bacteria; phylum Campylobacterota; class Campylobacteria; order Campylobacterales; family Sulfurovaceae; genus Sulfurovum. The sequence goes on from NZ_JBFENQ010000029.1 coordinate 6,739, forward strand.
ATACAGGTAGAAGAGCTACTTGCTGTTGAAGAAAAGTATCGATCTCTTTAATTACGGTGTCCATATCCCTCTCTCCATCAATTACTTTGAGCAGGTTATTATGATTATAGAATTCTTCTATCTCTGCTATTGTCTCTTGATAGATTCTCATTGTATTCTTAAATAGATCATTATCTTTTGTATCACTACTTTTTGCGACACGCTCTTTAGCCACATCTTCACTTACTCTTATTTCAATTACAGAACTAAGCTCTATTCCCTTAATATTGTTCAGAGCATCCGCAAAAAACTTCATTTGTTTCTCTTTTCTAGGGAAGCCATCAAGTAAAATGATGTCAGTTGGTGCATTTCTGACTGCTTCAACTATGGTGTCGATCACAATGTCAGTCGGAACTAATTCACCTCTTTCAATAAATCCTTTGTTTATCTTTCCTAACTTGCTATCTTTTGCTATTTCATTTTTTAATAGATCACCTGTAGAGTAATGCGTGATATCCACATGGTTTTTGGCAATATGACTGCCATCAGTTGTTTTACCTGAACCTGGTGCTCCAATAAGAAGTATGAGCTTTTTTGACATTTGTATCTCCTAAAGTAAGTGTATATGTATTAAATTATAACCAATATCATGTTCAAGTATAATTAGGGCCCCTCTAAAAAATACAATTCTAGAAGCTAAGATCAATCCATCCCAATTTTTCCAATAAATATGTATAATAGCATTTATTAAAATGGATAAATTTCATAAAAAATCGTTTATGATGATAATAAAATTTTACCATCATAAAATAACAGTTTGCTATAATACTGTAAACAACTAAAATCGATGGGAAAAAGATGAATTTAGAAGAACTAGATAAAAAGTATGTACTTCAGACTTATGCTCGTGATTACACGAATTTTGTAAAAGGTGTGGGTTCAACACTTTATGATGACAAAGGAAATGACTATATAGACTTTGCAGCGGGTATAGCTGTGAGCTCCGTAGGTCATGGAAATGAGAAGCTTGTAGAAGCTATCTGTGAACAGGCAAAAAATATTATACACATTTCTAACTTGCAGGTCATAGAACCTCAAGTGAAACTGGCAAAAAGAATGGTTGAACTGAGCGGATATGATATGGGAGTATTTTTTGCAAACTCAGGTGCAGAAGCGAATGAAGGTGCTATCAAGATAGCACGTAAATATGGTGAAACTATGTTTGATAACAAACGCTATAAGGTGATCACGCTTGAGCATTCATTTCACGGACGAACCATTACTACTGTAAAGGCTACAGGACAAGAAAGTTTCCATACACCGCACTTTTCACCGTATCCAGCGGGATTTTCTTATGAAAAATCTATAGAAGATGTCTATAAAGCCATAGATGACGAAACCGTCGCTGTACTTATTGAGCTGGTGCAAGGAGAGGGTGGTGTTCAGCCCTTTGAAAAAGAAGAGATACAGAAATTGGCATCACATCTAAAGTCAGAAGGTATTTTACTTATAGTAGATGAAGTGCAAACAGGTGTATATAGAACAGGTGAATTTCTAGCTTCAAATTTATATGAGATAGAGCCAGATATCATCACTCTGGCAAAGGGTCTTGGAGGCGGAGTACCAATAGGTGCAGTCATGACCAAGCATAAAGAGATATTGAGTGCGGGTGATCATGGAAGCACTTTTGGAGGTAATTACCTTAGTACTGCTGCAGGGCTTGCAGTTTTAGATATATTGTACCCTTTATATGATAACGGTACTATAGATGAAACTTTGGTCTATTTTTCACAAAAACTACAAGATGTGGTTGTGAAATATGAGAACTTATTTGAAAAAGAAGTAGGGTTAGGACTTATGCGTGGACTTCGTGCTAAGAGTGCTGAAATTCAAGTTGCAGTCATTAAAAATGCGATGAAAGAGGGTGTGATCGTACTGAAAGCAGGACGTAATACTGTCCGTTTCTTGCCAAGTATCACCATCAGTAAAAATGAAATTGATGAAGGGTTTAAACGTTTTGAAAAAGCTATTTCTTCTTTGTAGTTTAGTGGTATCATCTGTGATTCATGCAGATGAATTGGGTGATATTCTCTCAGACAATAAAGAATTACTTTTTGACTATCAGTTTCAAAGTAATGAACTTGAGAGTGATATGCTTTCAAAAAGCTGGATGAACCCAATAAGGTTTCAATACAATAAGAATTATTCGGAACAGTTTGTAGATTCTACAAGAATAACAGGAGGTTACTCTATTATCATAGATCAACCTATTTTTAAATCAGGTGGGATCTACTATGGGATTAAATATTCTCAAGCACTTCGCCATGCGAATAAAGCAGAATTGACACTTCAAAAACGTACCATGATAGGAGATGCTATCTCTATACTTTTCAACATCGAAAAAACAAAGCTTGAGCAAGAAAAAATGAAATATCAGATCAAAAATGATGCCATTGATATACGGCAAAAGCGTGACAGTTATGATGCTGGTTTGTTAGACAGTAGCTTTTTGGATCAAGCCATTTTGAAAAAGAGTCAGGATGAAACGGCATTGCTTGAGATGGAGCTGACATTGATGGAGTTAAACCAGAAATTCTCCCTTTTAAGTGATAAGGATCCAAACACACTGCGACTTCCCATATTAAAATTAATGAGTAAGTCAGATTATAGCGTACAGAATCTTGAACTCGAAAGGGACAGATCCCGTGCTGAACAGGCAGCATATAATGCAAAAGTGACATGGGCAAAGTACCTTCCTACTATTTCATTACAAGGACAGTACACAGATGCGGATCTTAACCCATTTTTTGCTTCAAATCCAGATATACAAGAGAAATACTATACTTATGGGTTTACTATTTCTATGCCATTGGATATCAACTCTTTTTCTGATATTGAAGCAAGTAAAGTTGAAAAATTAAAAGCAGCAGTAGAAGTAATAGATAGAAAAGAGACTGTAGATAAAGAGTATGATTGGATAGATAATAGTCTAAGTATATTAGATAAAAAAATCAGATTGGCCCAAAAAGATGAAAAAGTCTATAAAAGCCTTTATCGTCTGACCAAGAACCTTGCTGATGCAGGAGAAAAGACCTCTTTTGATGCGGATATTATGCATAACTCTTTACAGATTAGAAAGATAGATCAAAAGATATATGAGATAGATAAACAGATACAGTTATTGAAACTTTATGTTCGGGTAGAGAATGCAATTTAGTACTTATATGAATGAGTGGCTGTATGGTGAAGAGGGCTATTATAAACATTTTAAAGCCATAGGTAAATCAGGAGATTTCTATACAGCGGTAAGTACAAGCAGATTTTTTGGTGCAAGTATTGCCAATTATTTTTATTCTCTTTTAAAAGAGAATAAAGCAGATAGAAACGGTTGGCTTATTGAGATAGGAGCACATCAGGGATATCTGATTTGTGATATGATACAGTGGCTTTATACTTGTGATCCGACTTTGGTCAATACACTCAAATTTGGTATTGTAGAACGTCAGCCTGAGGTTCAAAAAGCACAGTTAGCTTATATTCAAGAACGTTTTGGTGACGATATACAGATCACACATTTTAATGATATTTCAGAAGTGAAAGCAGCCTATGCTTTTGTAGTAGCCAATGAAATTTTTGATGCTTTTCCTTGTGAGCTTTTAAAAGATGAAAAGATAGCTGTTGTAAAAGAGCATCAGATAGAATGGATAGATGCACCTGCTGAGATGTTAACATGGGCAAAGAAACATCATTTAACACAAGGTGAAATAGCTGTAGGCTATGAGGAGTTTGCAAAAGAGATGGCAAGTGGCATTGAAAAATGTGATTTTGTCTCTTTTGATTATGGTGAAAAGTATGTACGTAATGATTTTTCCATACGTGTCTATAGATCACATGAGACTTTTCCTCTGTTTGATGAAGAATTGGCATTAGTTGACTCCTATAAAAAAGATGACATTACCTATGATGTGAATTTTGGACATGTGAGTGAAGCATTTGTTGAAGCAGGTTTTGAAGAAGTCTCTTATGAAACACAGGCACGTGCTTTAATACGTTTTGGACTGATTGATATACTTGAACAGTTTTCAAAGCAGACGACGCAAGCAAGGTATGTAAGTGAAGCTGACAAGATAAAAACACTGATATCTCCCACTATGATGGGAGATAGATTTAAAATGGTTCATTTTAGCAAGTAAATAAACTACTATCTTGTCGATTTAATCATTTTGCATCGTTTTATCGAAGCATCTTCGCTTCCAAACATTGCTGCATATTTATCAAACTTCTCTTGTGTTATCATGGCTATACACTCTTCTTTGTTCATGGAATCCGGTGTAGATATAGGTGCCAGTACAGGCGTCTTTACAGTTTCTTTTTTCTTTGTATCTTCGGGATACATATATGCTGCATTAAAATTTGTATCATCAATCTCTTTTAATTTTATTTTTTTATTTGGTGGAGGTGGCAGATAAGTCTGTTTCACTACATGTGCTGTATTTTTATCTTTATCTTTTACTGTAGGTTGATCACATCCTGCTAAGAGTATAAGTATAGTGATAGTAATGATGCTATATTTCATAGGTACTCCTCCATTCAATAATGATACACTTATTTTAATATAATCTATGGCGAATTGCAACAACAGCGTTCAGAATAGAATAGATAAATACCATGCATGTATAGAGGTAGGATTTATGTAAGATAGGCGAAGCGGTTATTGGCTAATCACTGCGACTGCAATGGCAAATCCGCCATCATGGCTAATGGAGAGTGAACATGCTGTAATCTTATGTGTTTTTTGTGCTTCTTCACCAAGTGAAAATATTGGTGCTCCACGGAAGTCTTTAGATATGATAATATCATGAAAAGACAGTTCACTCCCGATCCCGCACCCTAGTGCTTTTGCAATAGCCTCTTTCGCTGCCCAAAATCCAGCGATGGATGCTGGTTTTTTTACTAGTTCTATCTCTTCTGGATGCAAAAAACGCTGTTTGAATTTATCACCGAATTGTGCTAATGATTTTTCGATTCTGTTGATCTGTACAATATCTGTTCCTATTTTCATATAAGTATTATATCTACTACATCCACTCAACCACTTTAGAAACCTCATCTGCGATAAAACATTTAATATTTGATTTTTCAAGAGGCTTATTGGGTATAACAGCTTTTGTAAACCCTTGTGTCTCTATCTCTTTGAGGCGTTGGGTAAGTCCTGAGATTTCACGTATCTCACCAGTGAGGCTCACTTCACCCAGAAACAGTGTCTCTGCACTCAGTTCTCTGTCTCTATAACTACTTAAGATAGCTGCAATGATCGCAAGGTCAGCAGAAGGCTCATTGATCTTGATACCTCCTGAAACATTGATAAATACATCATAAGTACCAAGAGGCAGATCAAGTTTCTTTTCCAGTAGCGCCAATAGCATGCCTAGACGATTGTTATCAAAACCTGTAGAACTTCTTTTGGCATGTCCGTATGACTCTGAAACCAAGGCTTGTACTTCTACGATAATGGGACGGCTTCCCTCCATAATGACAGTGAGTGCTGAACCAGATTGCAGTTTTTCTTTGTTGAAAAATTTTCCTGCCATACTCTTTGCATCGTTCAGACCTTCTTTATTCATCTCAAATATACCCACTTCATTGGTCGCCCCAAAACGATTTTTAAATCCACGTAATAGACGTAGATCAGAGTTTGTATCACCTTCGAAATATAGAACAGTATCTACCATGTGTTCAAGGACTCTAGGACCAGCTATGGAACCATCCTTTGTGATATGTCCGATAATAAAGATAGGTATCTGCAAAGACTTTGCGATACGCATAAGCTCAAAAGTGATCGTACGTACTTGCGTTACTGAACCGGGTGCAGAGGGTGTTTCATCAGAATAGAGTGTTTGTATGGAGTCTATGACTATGAGTTCATAGTTTTGGTTGTTTATTTCTGATATAACAGAGCTAAGATTTATCTCTGGAAGAAGATAAAGGTCATCATGGTTCGCTTCTAGTCTGTTAGCTCGAAGTTTTATTTGTCCAGCAGACTCTTCTCCTGAGACATATAGGACTTTTTTTGTAGTTCTTGCAAGATTCCCCGCTATTTTGAGTAAAAGGGTAGATTTTCCTACACCTGGGCTACCCCCAATAAGTGTAAGTGAGCCTGGAACAATGCCTCCACCCAGTACCAGATCAAGTTCTCCACTTCCTGAAGAGAAACGGACTATATTATCTTCTTCTATCTGTGTAATAGGTTTTGCTTTTGGTAAGGTTGAACCTGAAGCACTAGAACTTGAAGTTTCTTTTAAAAACTTAATTTGATCAGCACTCAGTTCAATCATTGTTTCCCATTGATCACAAGAAGTACATTTCCCCATCCATCTAGGAGACTGAAATCCGCATGCCTGACACTCAAATAATGTTTTTTTCTTTGCCATGATTAACCTTCTGTTCTATTATGATGGTTATTATATGTCTAAATAATGAGAGAAGTAGAAAATATGTCATATTGACATATTATTGAGAGTATACCAATGTAAATAATTCCCTGACCGATGGAAGAAATACTATTGAGGTAAATATTTTTTAGTTTTTAATACTTTTGGTTATAATTTCTACATATGCGAAGGATACTTAGTGACATTCAACACAATTAAGCAGCTTTTTTATGGTCTTTATCTGACAAACAGTTTTGGATATAGATTAAGAAAAATCAATGACCCCATGGAAATTAAAAGATTAAGACTTGCCTATTCAGAGGCACAGCTTGATACGTTACATATCTCAGTGAAGATAGAAAACCCAGAAAAACTACCTCAGAATGGTCAGTATCTTATCGTGGCCAATCATAAAAGCATCATAGATCCGCCTATTGTAGAAGTGGCACTTAAAGATACAGAAATATTTGGGCCATGGGTTTCCAAGAAAGAACTCTATAACTCTTTTTTCTTTGGACTTTTTGTACGTAATGCGGGCTCTATACTTCTTGACAGAGAAAAAAGCCAAATGAGCGGTTTTTTTGCCGAGACAAAAGAAGCAGTAAAGCGTGGAGAATCTATTTTCATCTTTCCTGAGGGTACACGAAATAAAACAGATAAACTTTTGACAACATTTAAAGAAGGATCACGTCTCATTGCTTTGAAAAATCGTTTATCTATATTGCCTCTATATATAAAAACAGATGCAAATAAAGTATTAAAGAATGCATTGAATGATAGTAAACTGGAACAAGAAGTGACCATCGTCATTGGAGATGTGATAGATTATAAAGAGAAAACAAGTCTTGAAACAGTGTATCGAAAAATGTTTTCTCTTAATGAAGAGAGTAATCCTTCCTAAATAAAGATTTCGTCTAGGATCGTATTGATATATTCATTTGCTTTGAATTTGATAAGATCTTGAGGCTGTTCCCCTGTACCTATATAAAAAATAGGCATTTTTAACTCATCTGCAATACTGAATACAGAACCACCTTTAGCTGTACCATCAAGTTTTGTAATGATAATGCCATCAATCCCGATCATTTCATTAAATGCTTTAGCCTGGTTGATGGATGAACTACCTTGTGTACCGTCAAGAATAAGAATTTTTCGATGTGGAGCACCGTCAAGTGCTTTGCCCGCGATACGGATCATTTTTTTTAACTCTTCACTCAGGTTTGTTTGCGTATGGAGTCTCCCTGCTGTATCGATGATGATATTATCAAAACCTTTTGCTTTTGCAGACTCTATAGTGTCATATACTACAGCAGATGGATCATGACCCTGTTGTGTTGCAATGATAGGAATTTCCAGCTTGTCTGCCCAACGTGTTAGTTGTTCTATTGCAGCGGCGCGAAAAGTATCTCCTGCACCAAGCATTACTTTTTTACCTTCTTGTTTGTAACGATATGCCAGTTTAGAGATGGTGGTGGTTTTCCCTGCACCATTGACACCTATGATCATTTCTACAAAAGGTTTTGCATCACTCTCTTTGAAGTCTGCTTTGTATTGAAAAATAGAGATAAGTGAGTTAAATGCCTGAATTTTATTGATCTTGTCAGGTAATCCATTTAAAAGTCTTTCTACAAGTTCATAATTTACATCTGCTTCAAGTAAGATATCTTCAAATTCATCTTTAGGAATCACTTTTCGTTTTGTTGGTGCAACATCTTTGATCGCATCACTGGTTTTACCCAATACTTTTTTTAATAAATTAAACATGCTGTATTACCTTAATTTTAATTGTTTTTTGGCTTGTTCTATATCGTATTCTATCATTTCTACAGG
>NZ_JBFENQ010000030.1:0-14878 GCF_041551015.1 Sulfurovum sp.
AGTGCTATTTTTACTTCTTCACTTTTGATCTTGATACTTTTTGCGCCTATTATCTATATGGCAACCACAGGAGTAGGGTATATCGCTCAACTTGATGTTGAAACCATCAATGAGGTTACCTCAGTCGTTCAAACCTTTACAGAAAAGATACCGTATGTCAAAGAGTGGAGTCAGATAGGTTTGAGTGATGAAAGGATCGCTGGGTATATTCAAGAGTCTACATCTTATATGACAACAGCCGGAAGTGCGGGCCTTGGATTTGTCAAGAATATGATTCTTGTACTGGTTTTTTACTTTATCATTAACTTTTATGGAGAAGGCTTTTTTGATCTGATACGTGCACTTATGCCTGTGAGCAGGATGAAAAGTGCGAAGATGATACATGAAGTATCTTCTACGATGGAAGTAGTTTTTTATTCTATTGTTGTGACAGCGATCTTTGAAGGTTTTCTTTTTGGGGTCATGGTAAGTTACTTTGGATTTAATGGTCTTCTTTTTGGGGTCATTTATGGTTTTGCCTCATTGATACCTATCATCGGAGGGGCTGTAGTTTGGATACCTGTGACACTGTACTCTTGGTCAAATATGGATGCAAATACAGCTATTTTTATCGCAAGTTATTCCATTATAGTTATCTCTATTGTCGCCGATACTCTCATTAAACCGATCATTATTAAAGTGATCAAAGAGGATCTACTGAAAAGTACAATTGAGATCAATGAGATCGTTATATTTTTCTCTATTATAGCAGGGATGAGCACCTACGGTTTTTGGGGGATGATTTTGGGTCCGGCAATTACTTCATTTTTGATTGCAATTACTAAAGTATATATAGATTATAATCATAAAGAACAAAGTAAAATGACTACTTAAGTTACATAAGGAAGACATCATTATAAAAATACTCATTATAGAAGATGATCCCGAATTAGCACTCATCTTAACAAACTACCTTACAAAGTATGATATGGAAGTGATAGGCGCTGAAGATCCTTATATAGGACTTTCACTCTTAACACAGCATGATTTTGACTTGATCATTTTAGATTTGACTTTGCCCGGTATGGATGGGTTGGAAGTGATCCCTAAAATACGTGATATAAGCAATATTCCTATTATTATCTCTTCGGCAAGGGATGATATTACAGATAAAGTCATCGGTATGGAACGCGGGGCAGATGATTATATGCCAAAACCTTATGATCCTAGAGAGCTCGTGACACGTATCAAAACGATTTTAAGACGTACACACAGTGTAGATGAAAAAGCACCAGAAACAGAAGCACTTTTTGTTGCAGATCCTAAGGCGAGAGAGATCAGGTTCAAAGGCAAATCCTTAGAACTGACTGCTGCGGAATATGATATCTTGGGCATGCTCTTACAGCATAAAAATGGCTCAGTCTCAAGGGAACAGCTTTTGTATGAAAGTGAACATATTGATGATGACAGTTCTATTAAAAATATAGATGTGATCATTTCACGGATACGACAGAAGATCGCAAAGATAGACCCTGATAATATATACATTAAACCTATCCGCGGTGTAGGATACCTTTTAACTGATAGAGTATAATGAGAAATTTATCTGTAACGACCTTTATACATATTCTTTTCTCTGTTGCAATCTCTATTTTGATTGCTACATTTTTACTTTTTCTCTCTTGGGATAAAGACCGACGTAAAATCGAAGAGTATAAACGATATCAACTTATCTCTATTACTTTTCTTTCAAAATTACAGCTTAATCCAGGCAAAGAAGACTTGGATGCACTTTATAATGACTTGCGTGTAAAACCAGTATCAGACAATAGAAAAGAAGAGATAAAAAATCAGATAGAAGTTGAGGGTGAAACAATCTTTACAGGAGGTTCTTCCCTTGGACAAGTAAGGGTATTTAGAATAGAAGGTAAACATTATATCTATGTGCAACGTATGCAACATAATCTTTTGCTAGAAGATGACAGAGCTGAAAATTACTATTTTGAGATCGCTATAGCCTTAGGTATTTTTCTCATTGGATTACTACTTTTACTTTATTTAGCTGTTTTAAGAAAACTTTATCCCTTAAAAAAACTACATAAACAGATACAAAGATTTGCCCAAGGTGACATGCAGACACGCATTACCTATCTTTATGATGATGAGATAGGAAAGATCGCAAAAAGTTTTGATGACGCTATCGTACATATTAACGCTTTGAGTAAATCCAAAAACCTTTTCATGCGTAACTTGATGCATGAGCTTAAAACACCTATTACCAAAGGGCGTATTGTTGTTGAAATGATGGAAGATGAAGCAAGTAAAAAGATACTTGTGCGTGCCTTTGAACGGATGAATGAACTTATCTCGGAACTTGCAGAGATAGAGCGGGTGACTACGCAAAGTTTTGAACCCACTTTTGAGTATGTCATGCTTGATGAAGTGATACGAAGAAGTCAAGAACTTTTGATGATGTCTAAAGATAATGTTACGGTAGATGTGAAAAATATCGCGTTAGCCACTGATGTCAAACTACTCTCCTTAGCCATTAAAAATCTGCTGGATAATGGGATAAAGTACAGTAAAGACAAACACGTCTCACTTAGATCCGTAGGGAATGGTTTGGAGATCAGTTCTAAAGGTGAAAAACTGCAACATCCACTCTCTTATTATGTAGAGCCTTTTTCTCAAGAAGAAAAAAGAAGTATAGGTTTTGGCTTGGGACTTTATATTGTACATAATATTTTGGAAAAATTAGGTTGTGGATTAGACTATAAATATGTAGATGGATATAATATCTTTGTCATCAAGGCAGGAGATGCCTGCCGTTTCGGTTAGTCTTTAAGAGACTCAGCGATAAGCTCTAAAGGGTTTTTAAAGATAGTCTCTACGTCTGCGTTGTTCATCGCTTCACTGAGCTGCACTCTACATGCAGAACACTCAGCACTTACATACTGTGCTTTGGTCTCTTTTATCATAGCTGCTTTTGGTTTCCCTGCAGCTTCTGCAAAGTGAAATTTCTCTGTTTGCATAGTGACTCCACCAAAACCACAGCAACGGTTAGGATCACTCATCTCAACCATTGGGTAATTTGGTGCTAAAAGGTTACGAGGTTCCTGATAGATACCCTGTACTTTTCTCGCATGGCAAGGATCATGATAGGTCACTACATCATCAAACTTTTTACCTTTTTCTTCAAGCATCTTTTTTAGATCGGTATTATCATGCAGCCATGCCGTTGCCATATGGATCTTCTGGGCTACTTTTTCTGCACGTTCTTTCCACTCAGGCATGTCATGATTTTCAAAAAAGACTTGCCAGTCATGTTTGATCATAGCTGAACAGGTTGCCTCAGGAATGAGCATCGCGTCACATTCATCCATAAAACTTTCAAAATACTCTATGTTTTTCTTCGTCATATACTCAACAGAGCTCATATCTCCTGTAAAGTATGCAGGTGCACCGCAGCAAAGCTGTTTTTTAGGGATAAATACATCGATGTTCAATTTAGCCAGTATATCAACAAGACTGTCACCTATACTTGTATAGTTATAGTTAGCCAAACATCCAATGAAGAGTGCTACACGAGGATTTTTATTCTCTTGTACGATTGCCGGTATCTCTTCTGGGTAACTGTTCAAAAAGCTTGTTTTAGCCATAGAAGGCAAGAGTCTTCCTTTTTTAACCATCGGAAGAGAAAACCTTGCACGTAGTCCTCTGTCTTTGTCATCTTGAGCCAAGGCACAGGTCTTAAACATATACCCAAACTTCATCACAAGATCCATTATCTTACGGTTACGTAACAAGAAGAAAAATCCACGTTTGAACCATGCTATACCAAACTTGTCTGCAATATCTGCACGTACTTCTTCGATGACCATATCTGTAGCCAATGAGTTAGGACAAACATCGACACAATTCGTACATAAAAAACAACTTTCAAATATATTTTTAGCGTTTTTGTCTAATTCCAAATGTCCTTGTTGATAGGCACCTAAAAGATCAATGAATCCACGAGGAGAGGTTGTTTCATCCGGATTGACCTGGTGGATGGTACATACTGGGATACATTTCCCGCACTTGATGCAGTCGTCACTTGTAGCGCTAAAGTTAAAAATATCTTCTAATTTTTTACTCATATTTCCTCTTATAAACCTTTTTCCCATATTTTCTGGGAGTATATGCTTTATTTATTGTTTGTATTTCTTCTCTACTTTTTCTAAAAAAGTAGGCAAAAAGCGTCGACCTTTTCGAATCGCTTCGCTTTTAAGGGCGTTCAGGTTGACATTATCCATAGGGATATTATACCGTTTTAGAAAAGCTCTTCTTGCTTTGTGCATACTTTTTCATATAAGCATCAAATGGCATTGCTATATTTCGTATAAGCAGGGTACCTGTAGTACTTACGGTTATCTTGTCCTCTGTGATAGTGACTAAGTCGGCATCCACAAATTCTTGCAATGCATCTAGCGCATCAGTAAAATATGTTTTAAAATCTATATGATGTTCAGCTTCAACTCTTTTCATATCTATAGAAAAGTTTGCCATAAGCTCCATGATCACTGCTTTTCGAAGGTAATCATCATCACTAAGGTTCACGCCTCTCTCAAAAGGCAATCTACCTGCATCAAGTGCAGCTTCATACGCCTTCATATCTTTGGTGTTCTGTGCATAATAACGCTCACCCTCACCAATACTGGTAAGACCGATACCTACAAGGTTTGCACCACCTTTAGTCGTGTATCCTTGGAAGTTTCGGTGAAGTTCACCTTTTTCAATAGCACCAAACAGTTCATCCTTAGGTTTGGCAAAATGGTCCATACCAACCATTTTATATCCATTGTTTTCAAAAAAGTCAATAGTGTATTGGAAAATTTGAAGTTTCACCTCTGGTGTCGGAAGTGTTGTTTCATCAAATTTACGCTGTGTTTTCATGAGCCAAGGTACATGGGCATAATTAAAAACAGCAACTCTGTCTGGATTAAGTTGTGTAGAGAGTTCCAGTGTTTTCTTAAATGTTTCGAGTGTCTGGTAAGGTAAACCATAGATGAAGTCCGTGTTAATGGAATTGATTCCATACTTTCTTGCGAGATCTACAGCATTTTGAGTAAGTTCCAAAGGTTGCACACGGTGGATCTCTTTTTGTACTTTCTCATCAAGGTCCTGTACACCAAAACTGATGCGGTTAAATCCATGCTTCTGAAAGACTTTCATTTGCTCTTCATTAAAGTAACGTGGGTCTATCTCACAACTTATCTCAGCCTCTTCACTCCAGTTAGGAAACTTCGATTTGATGTAAGTGACGATCTCATCGAGCTCAAAAGCTTTATAATACGTCGGTGTACCTCCACCAAAGTGAAACTGAATCACTTCACGTGATGTGTCGATATGTTCAGCTAAAAGATCAACTTCTTTTTTTAAGTACTCTATATAGGCAGAGAGTTTTGTCTCTTTAGAGGTAAAGACAACATTACAACCGCAGAAGTAACAGGCAGACCGACAGAATGGCAAGTGTACATACAGTGAGAGTTTCTCTTTCGAGGTTTCGAGGTAGTGGATGTAATCATCATATTTGAAAGCATCACTGAATTCTAAGGCCGTAGGGTAAGATGTATATCTTGGCCCCGGCTTGGAGTATTTACTGAACTTTTCGAAATCTATATTGCTCATTTATGCGATTCCGTCATTACGATGTGCATCTAACCACACCATAATACCTTTTTGTGCATGTAGTCTGTTTTCTGCTTCACTGAAGATAACCTCTTCATGTTTTTCAAAAATTTCTTCACTAACTTCATAGCCTCTGTATGCAGGTAAGCAGTGTAAAAAGATAGCATCTGATTTGGCTAAAGACATCATAGCCTCATCTACCATATAACCGTCAAATACACGAACACGTTCTTCTTTTTCATCTTCTTGTCCCATAGAGACCCAAGTATCTGTGGTGACTACGTCACAATCTTTCACTGCTTCTTTAGGATCGTTGCCAAATGTGATCTTCGCACCACTATCTTTTGCTATTTCAAGGGCATCTTTAACAATGGCTTCATCACATTCATACCCTTTAGGTGTAGCTACTCTGAGCTCAAACCCAAGTTTTGCCGCAAGCATAAGCCAGGAGTGTGTCATATTATTTCCATCACCGACATAAGCAACCACAGGATCTTTGTCTTTACCATTTTCTATCATTGTGAGGTAATCAGTCATGAGTTGCACAGGGTGGTAAGAGTCTGTAAGTCCATTGATCACAGGGACTTTAGAGAAGTTTGCAAACTCTTCAAGTTTTGACTGTTCGAAGGTACGTATCATCACCATGTCAACCATACGGCTTATGACACGAGCTGTATCTTTCATCGGTTCACCACGTCCTAACTGTATGTCATTAGAAGAGAGAAAGAGCCCCACACCGCCAAGTTGGTAGATACCAGTCTCAAAACTCACACGTGTACGCGTAGAACTCTTTTCAAAGATCATTCCAAGTGTCTGGTGTTCCATGTATGGTACAAACTTGCGCTGCTTTGTTTGTGCTTTTATTTTCTGTGCTAATGTTATCATCTCCAAGATTTCATTTTTGGTAAAATCTTTAAGTGTTAAAAAGTGTCTCATCACTGTATCCTCGTATTTCAATCTCTTTTGATAGATAGTAAAGGCTGAAAATTTAAAAGAGATTATTTTACCATAAAAGGTTGAAAGTTGAAGAAACCTACACTTTATGAAGTAAGTGCAAGTAACATATGTAGATTATTTTTGAAGTAACAGTGCCGCTTCTTTTGCATGGTAGGTGATGATGATGTCAGCACCAGCACGTTTAAATGCCATAAGTGTTTCCATCATGACTTTATCATAGTCTATCACACCGGCTTTTGCTGCCATTTTGAGCATAGAGTATTCACCGCTGACGTTGTAAACAGCCAGTGGAAGCGAAGTGTTGTTTTTAACATCTCTTACCACGTCAAGATAGGCAAGTGCAGGTTTCACCATAAGGATGTCTGCGCCCTCTTTTTCATCTTCGATACTCTCTTGGATGGCTTCGTTTCTGTTCGCCGGGTTCATTTGGTAAGATCTTCTGTCTCCAAAACTCGGACTGGACTCAGCCACATCACGGAAAGGTCCATAATAGGCTGAAGCAAACTTGGTTGAGTAAGACATGACAGGTAAGTTTTCAAATCCTGCTCCATCAAGACCAGCACGAATTGCAGTGATCATCCCGTCCATCATTCCTGAAGGAGCTATCATGTCAACACCTGCTTTAGCATGGACAACGGCTTGTTTAGCTAAGTTGTCAAGTGTAATGTCATTGTCAACTGTATGGAGTACAGGATCGATCACACCGCAGTGTCCATGGTCTGTATACTCACAGAAACAAAGATCAGTGACAACAAACATGTCAGGGTGTGCCGCTTTTACTTCACGTACAGTTTGTGCAATGATCCCATGCTCACACATCGCGTCAGAGCCTACAGAGTCTTTCGTATCTGGGATACCAAAAAGAATGATGGAGTAGATACCAAGTTTTTTGAGTTCATCACACTCTTTAATGATCTCATCGATGCTCATTTGAAAAACACCGGGCATAGAGTTTACCTCTTCTTTGAGTCCAGTACCGCTTTTTGCAAAAAGTGGATAAATGAAGTCATTGACATTGAGGTGTGTCTCCTGAAGGAGATCTCTTAAGACGGGATTGATTCTTTTTCTTCTAAAACGTGCGAACATATAATTAAACCTTAATAGATATCTTTTGAAGTATTTTACACTAATTATTGATTATTAATTATTAATTGTTCATTCTTAAAGTATAATCACATCATGAATAATATTTATATATCACAAATTGCTACTTTACCAACCAAATACGGTACTTTTAAAATACAAGCCTTTAAAGAAGGTACGAAAAATGGTGAGGGAAAAGAACATTTAGCCATTTTCACAGAAGATTTATCGGATGAACCCATTGTACGTGTACACTCTGAATGTCTGACCGGTGATGCATTAGGCTCAGCTAAGTGTGACTGTGGAGAACAACTTCATTTTGCTCAGGCACTCATCGCAAAAGAGGGTGGGATGATCATTTACCATCGTCAGGAAGGACGTAACATTGGACTGCTCAATAAAGTCAATGCCTATGCTCTACAAGATGCAGGTTTTGACACAGTAGCAGCAAATCACCAATTAGGTTTTAAAGCAGATGAACGTACCTATGAAGTGGTTGAGTTTATTTTAAATCATTTTGGCATTAAAAAACTAAAACTGCTGACCAATAACCCTAAAAAGATAGACAGCTTAGGTGATATAGAGATCATAGAACGTCTACCTATTCAAATCACACCAAACCCTCACAATGAAGGCTACCTTCAAGTGAAAAAAGAACAGATGGGACATCTGCTTTAAGTTAAGGAGAAAAAGATAACCCATGACAAGATACTATACATTCAAAACACTTTACAAGCAAATAAAAACTCAGAAAAGTGATTTTTGGCGTACCAGCTTGTATGGGATAATGGCTACATTACTTTTACTTCCTACCCCGATGCTAATGCCACTTCTTATAGATGAGGTGTTATTGGACCATCCGGGAAAAATGGTAGAGCTGATCTCTACTTTCTTTGGGAGTCATGAAATATGGCTCTATATTAGCACCTTACTTGTCATCGTTGTAGTATTGCGATCATTGGCATTTTTCTTTAATAATAAAAAAACATTTTATGCTACTAAAATCACACAAAAGATCAGTTACTTACTACGTCACCGTATCTTACATCATTTGGAGCATGTTTCTCTCTCCGAGTATGAAACACTCAAACCAGGTGGTATTGCTTCCAAGACAGTGCAAGATGTTGAGAGTGTTAGTGGTTTTTCCGGCCAGGTAGTGACCACGCTACTAAGTGCTTCACTGATGTTGATCGGGATTGCTAGCGTGATGCTTTGGATGAACTGGGTATTGGCATTGTTGGTATTTATGCTCAATCCTCTTTTTCTTGGTTTTTCGCGTCTTTTAGGACGTAAAACAGGTGAGTTGTTGCGTCGTCAGCATGAAGCTTATGAAGTCTATCATGAATTACTCAACGAAACACTTGAACTTTTTATTCAGGTACGTGCTAGTAATCAGGAACGCAGCTTTTTTGGGATTCTTCAGGGACGTGCAAAAGAGATTGAATCTGCATCACTTGATTATGGCTATAAAGCTTCGGTCGCACACAGTTCATCTACATTTTTGACTAATACTGTGGTTGATATCTTTCGTGCTCTTGGTATTACAGCAGTAGTGTATTCAGATCTTACAGTAGGGATGATGATAGCCTTTCTTTTTTATCTTGCAACCCTTGTTGCACCCATTCAACAATTGATGGGATTGGTCATCTCTTATCAAAGTACTAAACCGGCACTTGAACGTATTAATGCCTTGCTAGCGCTTTCAAAAGAACCACACTATCCACATGTGACAGATCCTTTTGAGAGTAGTAAAACAACTTCCATAGAGTTAAAAGAGATAAGTTTTGCCTATGGCAATGGTAAAGAAGTATTGCATAATATAAGTCTAAAAGCGTCAGTTGGACAGAAGATTGCACTTATCGGTCAAAGTGGTAGTGGTAAAACAACTATCGCTCAGATCATGGTAGGGTTTTATCCTTCGCACACGGGAGAGATACTTTATGGCGATTGCCCCATCGAACAGATAGGTTTACCGGTCGTACGTGAAAACGTGGCACTGATGTTACAGCAAGCCCTCTTTTTTAACGACACTATACGCATGAATCTCACCCTTTACAAAGAGAAAAGTGATGCAAAGATATATGAAGCACTGAAAGCAGCACAGCTTGAAAATTTTGTCCGACATTTAGAAGATGGTGTGGACACACGTATCGGCAAAGATGGGATACGTCTATCTGGTGGGCAACGTCAACGGCTGGCTATTGCCCGACTCATCCTCTCCAATCCAAAGATCGTCATTTTTGATGAAGCCACCTCTGCGCTGGACAATGCAACAGAGTTTCAACTTTATGAAACCCTGGCTCCATTTCTTGAAGGCCGCACAACCATTATCATCGCACACAGAACTACTACCATTAAACAGGCTGATTACATTTACCTAATAGAAGGGGGTAAGGTAAAAGCTGAAGGAAGTTATGATGAACTTCAAAAAGAAGGTTTGATAAAAGAGGATTTTGATGTTACATAAATTTAAAAAATTCAGAAAATTATCATCAGAAGAAAAAAAACTTTTTGTAGAAGCATATATTACACTAGGCATGATGCGTACAGCTCTTTTGACTATTTCATTTAAACGATTAACCAGAGACTTAGAGCATTTATCTAAAAAAGAAAAAATAACAGCATTAAACGATAAAGAGATGTCCTTAGCTATAAGAATTGGTCAAGCTATTACCAGGGCGGCAGCCTATACACCATGGGAGAGTGCCTGTTTAGTACAATCACTGACTGCACATACGATGCTGCAAAAACGGGGTATTCCTGGAGTTTTTTATCTTGGTGCTGCAAAAGAGGAGGAATCGAAAGAAAACATGAAAGCCCACGCCTGGTCTCAATGTGGTGAAACCATCATTACTGGTGCCAATGGGCATGAGGCATTTACGGTACTCTCAGTGTTTGGCTGGACGGGCAAACAAACTGTTTAATAATTACGATATTGAAGTTACCTGAAACATTGCAATATTAGATGAAGGGATAGTATCAGATTATGTTATCATAGATAGATTGTTGTAGAATGGTAAAATTAAAATAAGAAAAGATATAAAATATGAAAAAAAAATTATTGATCATCAGTTTATTGACAATGTTTATGGTAACGGCCGTAAATGCAAGTGATATTAAATTAGATACTGAAAAACTTCATGAGATCACAGCTAGCACAAAAGTTTTACAAAGTTCGACACTTCAAATTAAAGAAGGTATAGATAAAGATAGTGTCTATTTTTTAAAACTTGAAGCAAGATCACAGAGAGGCTCACAGATCATTACAGCATTTCTCGATAAAAAAACTGGTGCTATCTATTTTGGTAACGGATATGATAAAGAAGGAAATATCATGGCTTTTCCCAAAGATATTAATATTATCAAAGAGGGTGTTGCCTTCTCTTATGGAAATGGTAAGAAAGAGATCTATCTTGTAACAGATCCGGAGTGTCCTTACTGTACCAAGTTTGAAAAAGCTACAGAAGGAAAACTTGGAGATTATACTGTGCATGTTATCTTCTACCCTCTACCTTTTCACAAAAAAGCTCCAGCCATGATTGAGTGGATCATGCAGGCCAAGAGTGATGTAGAGAAAAGAGAGAGATTGATTAATATAGCATTTAAAAAGTCAACAGAGTATCAGTCTTTAATTAAAGATACAAAAAAGCCTTTTCAGTATAGTACTTCAACACAAGAAGTTGTTAGAAAGTCTCTTAAAGCTGTACAGGAACTAGGAACACAAGGAACACCGACAACCTATGATGCAGAGTTTAACAAGATACCTTGGGTAAATTTAGTGAAATTAGCCCCACAAGCAAATCCAGTTCAAAAATAATAAAGTATTTTAGTTGATGACAGTTTACGGTACAAAGATTAAAAGTGATATTGACTTTCCTTTAGATCTTTCTCATGAAACGCAAACACGCTATGAGATAGAACTCTCTTCAAAAGTTCCCCCTGAATTACAAAAATTCATTACCTGTGGTTTTCCTTTGTATTGGGCACATGGACGTAAAGTATATCTTTATAGTGATCGTGAATTTGATGAAAGTGAAGAAGGGCAACCTTGGTGTTATGAAGTAAAAGAATTAGTAAAGTTTTACTGGGTTTCTGGAGAACGGATAATTTACTATGTATTAGATGAGAAAGGTAATGCAAACTTACTTAGTTTTTGGTTTATTCATCTACTTTTACCACTTTATATGACTCTGGAAAATATGTATGATTTTCTGCATGCTGGTGCAGTAGAAGTAGAGGGGAAACCCATCCTCTTCATTGCGCCATCTATGGGAGGTAAATCAACCATGACAGACTACTTCATCAAGCAAAGGCATTCACTCATTTCAGATGATAAAATACCGACTTTCATAGAAAATGGTAACTTTATGGCTGCCGGTTCACATCCCTATCACAGACCTTACAGAAAATTTGAGGAATTAGGGTATCATGTCAAAAGTTTTATAACGGGTTTCAAGCCTATTCATGCTTTTTATGCATTAGAAAGAACTGAAAGTGATGCAGAGATTACGATAAATGAGATCAAGGGAGTTGAAAAATTTGACATCCTTTCACCTAATTATCTGTATATGTTTTCTTACTTGAAGCCAAAAAGATTGATTTATTTGTCACAAATGCTAAATGCTATAAAAGTTTTTCGAGTGAGTGTTCCTTGGGATATAAATAGACTAGAAGAAGTACATGATGTAATTGTAGAGCACATACAATCAAAAATGATATAATCATAATAAATACTTAATATATTATAAGAAATATTTAATATATAATGAGGTATAGTTCAAAGAAATGCCAAACTATCTGTGAAGATAGGACGGAAAGCAACGGGTCTTTTAGTAAAGACAGCCGGGTCGCTATATTAAAAAAGGAAATATAGTAATGCAAAAAAAGATATACAAAGCTCCAGAATTAAAGAAGCTTAAATCAATTAATAAAATGACTCAAGCCGTTGATAATCAGGGTGCTTCAGATGGTGGTCAAGGGTGGGCCCATTCATCATAATGTGCAGTTAATATCATTTTTTTGAATCCATGTATCAAGTATGATAGGTCTTGAAGCTAGATAGTCAGCTAATTTATGAGTACTAGAGCTTTTAATAGGGAACTCTGATTTTTTTAAATATTTATGTAATTTTATATCGGGTTCCCACGTTTTAAGCCAATTGTTTTCAGATTTTTTTGCAAGTGCATGATCTAAGTATCCTAATGGAGTTTTTGGTCTATACCGTATTTCATCAGGTAAATGGTTTTGCATTGATTCACGTAAAATATGTTTATTAAAAAGCCATGGTAGTGCAGGTAGTGCTAAAATAAACTCAACCATTCGAAGATCAAGGTAAGGATCTCTTTTTTCGGACAGTGTAAAGTCACTTTCCATAAGTATATCATCACTATTCCAGTCTGGTCTAGAAAGAGACCACTGAAGTGTTGCATGTCTAGAGTTAATAGACTGCTGTTCGCTACGTAAACTCCACATATCATTCCACGCTTGTTTTAAATGCACTCTTTTTTCAAAATCAGGATTTATCCATTCTGGGTAAGAATAAGATGTGTTTAGACTATTATTATGTGTTAATAAGCTTTTTAATTTTCTTCTGAAGTCTAATCCAAGAGGTGGTCTTTTATTATAAAGATATTTAAATTTAATAGTGTTTGTAATGATACTAATGACACTTGATTCTTTCCATACTGAAGATATTGATGGGTATCTAATAAGATTATCTCCAGCATCACCTGTTAAAACAACTCGACTGAGTTGGCTTAACTTTTTTTGAGCATCTAGGTAGATCTTTGGTTGTACTATTTCTAAAGGTCGTGTTGTTCCGATTGAAGGTTTTAAAAAGGAGTAATTGTCTCCAACAATATAGTGGATTGGGATATTAAGATATTTTGCAACAAGGTTAGAATAATATCGTTCTTTACAAGGTAATAAATTATCATAAACTATGGTGACAGCATTTAGTTTAGTTAAATGAATTTTATTTTCTTGTTGAAGTTGTTTGATTGTTGCAGCAATAGCTGTTGAATCCATTCCTCCACTCATTGAAATACTGATAGATGGTGTACGAATTCTATCTTCTATAGCTTGTTTAAACACTTCCTTGAAATGTTCAATATAATCTTTTTGATTTCTATAATCAAGTAAGGGAATGTTTTTTGGAATATCCCAATAGAGCTTAATATCAATTTGTCCATTGTGTAAAACTAGTTTATGTGCGGGGAGAAGCGTTGTGATTTCATTAAACATTGTCATAGATTTGTCCATCCATGTATAATCACCAAACAACAAGAACCCTCCAATAGATTTTTCATTAAGTGTATGACTTATTTTGGGATGTTTTAGCATGCAACTAAGACTATTACAGACTACAAAACTTTTATTTTTTTTTGCAAAATACAATTGTCGCATGCCAAATCTATCTCTTGCACAAAATATTTTTTTGTATCTACTATCCCAGATAACAAAAGCAAAATCACCCAAAAGATGGTCAAGACACTCTTCGCCCCATTTTCTGTATGCATGCAAGATAAGCTCACTATCGGGTGTTCTAGACAAATCTAACGTTTGTTTCATTCCCATTTTATTGACAAGGTTTTCTCGGTCATCTATGCGAGCATTACAAGTTATCCATACTTTATTATCAATGGTAGCGGGTTGATTTTCATACTCTGCTTCAAAAGTTGTCTTAAAAAGTGCATGCCCCATACCGATATTACCATCCACCCAAACTTTTTGTTGGTCAGGACCACGAAATTTTAAAGTATGTGTGAGAGAATGAATCAGCTGTTCGTCAACAGGTTCTCCATCGGTGTTATAAATAGTAATAAAGCCACTCATATAATCCCTATCTTGAAAATTTATATAGTATTAATTATATCTAAAAGAAAGAAACAAATACATGCTATAATTTTATAAAAATATGAAAAGAATCAAAATGAACTTCAATCAAAAAATCACATTCGCAGATACAGTCTTTGCTCAAGAAGTAGACGGTGAAATGGTCTTACTCGATATGGAAAGTGAAAACTACTTTGGGCTTGATGAAGTAGGAACTTCTATTTGGCAGGCTATGCAAGAAAAAGAAACATTGCAAGAAGTGTTTGAAGTGTTGTTAGATCAGTATGAAGTTGAACCTGAAATGTTGGAACATGATCTTTCTGATTTTGTGGGGAAATTGCTTGAAAGCGGGTTG
>NZ_JBFENQ010000031.1:0-14854 GCF_041551015.1 Sulfurovum sp.
CATCACCCTCAATGCCAGCGATGGAGAAGATGTTTTAGGTACACTTCTGTATGGTATCAACTCTTCAGGGAAATCCTCTCTTATGAAAAGCATCGGTCTCTCCATAGTCTTAGCACAAGCAGGTTTTTTTGTACCTGCGGTGGAACTACGTTTTGGACTCTATGACAAACTCTTTACACGTATCGTTTCGCAAGACAACCTTTACAAAGGATTGTCAACATTTGCGGTAGAGATGATGGAGCTCAAAAACATCTTTAACCGTGCAAATGAACGCTCTTTGGTCTTAGGTGACGAGATAAGCCAAGGTACAGAAACAGAATCTGCTCTTGCTATCGTTTCAAGCGCTATTTTAAAGCTTATCTCGCTTAGGTCGACCTTTATCTTTGCTACACACCTACACCAGTTAGGAAGCATCCCTCAGCTGCAAAACCTGAAATATCTTATCTTCTTGCATTTGGGGATAAAGTATGATGAAAGTAATGATACTCTCATCTATAATCGTGTATTGCAGTTAGGCATGGGAGACAGTCTTTACGGACTGGAATTTGCAAAGTCATTGCATATGGACAATGAATTTCTACAAATGGCACAAACCATACGAGAAAACCTAAATCATGGGGGGAGTGACATTAAAAAACTGCGTAAACAAAAAAGCAGTAAATATAACAAAAACCTTTACCTGAGTAAATGTGCTTTATGTGAAGAGAGTGTTGAGGATGTACACCACATCGCTGAACAGAAGCATGCAAATCAAGAGGGGCAGATAGACCACTTCCACAAAAACCATAAATACAACCTCATCCCTCTATGTAAAAAACATCATAATCTGGTACATGAGGGGAAAATTAATATCTCGGGTTTTGTAATGACGAGTGAGGGGTTAAAACTACATTATGAGCTCAAAGAAAATTAAATTAGTTAAATTAAACCGAATGGTTTTAGTGTGCATGAGGGATGCCCACAGGAAATGCCCTTGGGGTGTGCTAGAAATTTAAAATCTGTACTACTGGTACAGCGTTAAATATCTAGCGGAAGATTATGTGCTATACGCCTATTTTTATTTTTTGAGTGGGGTTACATACATGTTTATGTAACGCCCTTCCTGTGAAGGTTTACTCTCCAGGTTCCCAATGTCTTCAAGCATAGGCCAGACACGATTGAGAACATCTACACCCCATTCAGGGTTTGCCATTTCACGCCCTCTAAGGAAGACACGTAACTTAACATGCTTCCCTTTCTCTAAGAATTCTCTGGCATGTTTTACTTTGTATGCAATGTCATTTTCAGCGATCTTACAAGAGAACTTTACTTCTTTAACATCTATGATCTTTTGGTTCTTTCTTGCTTCTTTTTTCTTCTTTTCAAGTTCGTACTTGTGTTTTCCGTAATCCATGATCTTTGCAACAGGAGGTTTCGCATCTGGTGACATGAGTACAAGGTCTAAACCTTTCTCTTCTGCAATTTGCATTGCTTCATCTTTAGAAATGATACCGAACTGCTCACCATCCTCACCTAGAACTCTGAGCTCATTGATTCTAATAGCATCATTCATGATGGTATCGTCAGCTTTTTTTCTACCTCTGTTTCTATCTTGTTGTTTACTCAAATTTTACCTTCTTGAAGTTGTTGTGTTAATTTTACCATAAATTCGTCTTGTGTAAGATTATACTGTTCTTTTGCTCTTCTGTCACGGATTGCGACTGTTTTATTTGCCACTTCTTCATCTCCGATGATCACTACGTACGGTACACGTTGCTTTTCAGCGTTACGTACACGTTTGTTCAGAGAATCGTTTTTATCATAGACTTCAGCATCCATACCCTCTTGAACCAATCTTTTCTTAAGTTCATAGGCGTAATCTGCATGCGTATCCGCAATAGGGACAAATATAACCTGTACAGGGGATAAGAAGAAAGGGAACTCTCCTGCATAATGTTCAGTAAGAATACCGATGAAACGTTCAAATGATCCCAGTATTGCTCTATGTATCATTACAGGCTGTTTGCGAGTATTGTCTTCTGCAACATACTCTACCCCAAAACGTTCTGGAAGGTTGAAGTCGACCTGTATCGTACCACACTGCCATTTACGTCCGATGGCATCAGTGATTTTTATATCGATCTTAGGACCATAAAATGCACCCCCGCCTTCATCTATAGTAAATGGCAAATTATTGCCATTTAGTGCATCTTTTAGCCCTTGTGTTGCTACTTCCCAGACTGCATCTTCACCAATCGCTTTTTCTGGTTTGGTTGATACTTCCATCGTATACTCAAAGCCAAAGAGTTTCATCACCGAATCTACAAACTCCACTACTTCAAGTACTTCTACTGCTATCTGCTCCGGTTCACAAAAGATATGTGCATCATCCTGGGTAAATTCACGTACACGGAAAAGTCCATGTAATACACCTGATTTCTCATGACGATGTACCACACCATACTCATAATAACGTAACGGTAGATCACGATAACTTTTTGGTGCGTGCTTGAAGACTTGGATATGCCCTAAACAGTTCATAGGCTTGATACCATACTCTTGCTCATCAATAGTAGTAAGGTACATATTTTCACCATAACATGCATAGTGTCCAGACGTTCTCCACATATCTGCTTTAAGAATCTCTGGGCCACGTACAGGTTCATAACCGCGTGTGAGGTGTGCTTTGTGTAAGATACTCTCTAATTTGTAGCGAAGCTTTGCACCTTTTGGCATCCAGAAAGGAAGCCCTGGACCTGCTGCTTCGTCAAACATAAAGAGTTCCATCTCACTACCAATCTTTCTATGATCACGTTTTTTAGCTTCTTCAAGCATAAACAAATGATCTTTTAACGCTTCTTTGTCTGCAAAAGCAATACCGTAAATACGTGTAAGCATCTCTGCATTTTCATCACCACCAAGGTATGCTCCTGCTACACGTGTAAGCTTGAAGTTATGTAAGAAACGAAGTGCCGGTACATGAGGTCCACGACACAGGTCTTCAAAGTCACCTTGCTTGTAAATAGAAAGTGTGTCATCTTCAATGCGAGACATTACTTTTTGTTTTAAGTCATCATTTGCGAACTTCTCTAACGCTTCCGCTTTACTTATCTCGTACTTTTCTATCTTGTACTTTTTCTTGATAAGTTCTTTCATCTTCTTTTCAATGGTTTTTAGGTCACTTTCACCTATTTGCGCATCTACTCTGAAGTCATAGTAAAACCCTTCATCTACTATTGGTCCTACAAAAAACTGTGAATTAGGATAAAGTTCCGTGATAGCCTGTGCCATAAGGTGTGCCGTAGAGTGACGTACTATCTCCAAAGAAGCTTCAGAGTTGTCATACTCTATAGGTGTTGCTGTACAGTTTTCACCTGCACTTTGTGTATCTATGATATTGCCTTGGTCATCTATGTAACCGATAAGATTTTCGCTCAAATTAGCCCTTTGTGTTATCGCCGCCTACAATGCAGCGTTAAAAATGCGGCTATTATAGCCAAAAGTTGGATAGAAAGAAATTAATGGGGAAATGGAAAGAGTTAAAGGCATAGATTTTATTCCAAGTGTATGCTTAATCGTTAAGTATTTTTACCAGTCCCATAGGTGCATATGCTGCCATTGGACCACCTGCTGCCCATTTTTTCATTGCCAGTTTGCCTCTTAAAGCATAATGACCACCCTCATCTGTTTTTCTAACTTCTGTAGAATATTTTACTAATGCTTTGGCATCTTCTTCATTATTATCTGCAAAATTTTTTGCCAGATACTGTGTATGAATTTTAAGTCTATCTTTCTCATTGAGTTGATAAGTCTTTGCTATATAATCCATTACTCCCATAAAATAACCAAAGATCATTGGGTGCTTGTTCTTATCATCAAGTAAAAATGGATTATTCATTTTAGGCATTGCGAGAGATGCTTCAGTAAATCTATCTAATTCTTCATAGATTTTTTCATAAGGTATTGTATTTTTTGTTTTCAAAAAGTCAAATAGCCCCACGAGCACCCCTCTATATTAATTTAATAGTATAACTATATCATAAAAATGTCAAATAATGTCAAATAATCTAAGTCTATTTAGAATAAATATCAATATATGAAACTAAGAAAAATTTTGGGGAATATTAGATTTTAGAAAAGGAGTTAATGGTGACCACAAGCAGACTCGAACTGCTGACTTCTTCCATGTCAAGGAAGTACTCTACCAACTGAGTTATGCGGTCACAGTTAGTTATAGGTTGGAAGTATAGCTAACAGATACTTAAAAATGAGGCGGGTTAGTCCTGGCAGACCCAGGCGCTCTCTGAACAAAGTTTATCGAGATATCCGCTCGCTTCACTTTTCCCTGATATTAATGCTTTTTTAAAGTTGTCATAGGCTTTCATTTTGTCATGAGTAATGCCTTCTCCCCATGCATACAATACTGCTACATTTACCTGGGCAGAATTATCACCCATACTTGCTGCTTTCTGAAAAAGTTCAAAGGCCTTTTGCTGGTCCTTCTTCACACCTTTACCTTCCATATATAAAGCAGCAAGATTGTTATAGGCTTGCATGATTCCCGCTTCAAGTGCTTTTTCATACCAGTATCTTGCTTTTTCATATCCATGGGCATCTGTTTCTCCAGCCGTATGATAAAGTTGTGCCAAATTATACTGTGCTGGCCCATTTCCTTGTTTTGCGGCTTTCTCATACCAATTTTTTGCTTTGGACAGATCCTTCTGCACCCCTTTGCCATTAGCGTAAATAAGCCCGACATTATATTGTGCTTTTGCATCATCTTTTTTAGCCAATGCATAAAAGGTGTTAAGAGCTTTAATATATCCACCGCTGTTATAGTCTTCTACTGCTTGATTAAAATCATTGGCAAAGAGAGTTAATGTTGCGATGATAAAAATAGATATATATTTCATAATTTCTCCTATTTAATTCTCATAAGATATGAACAAAGTCCCTATCTTACTCAGTCACTAAAGCTTCACCCTTGGTGAAAAAAAGTCATTTTAACTTCTATTTTAATAATGAATCAATTATATCAAGGTCTCAGCAACAAACGTCTTAGTTACCTTACCGCCAAACCGGTAAACACCCTCTTCATAGCTCACATAGAGTTCATCTCCGCTTCTAGGGTGTACTTTCACCTGATCAGAGACTTTTCCTTCTTTGTGGTTACGAATGAAACACGCTACCATTCCTGTTCCACAAGCCAATGTCTCATCTTCCACACCACGCTCATAGGTACGCACATATAAGGCATTATCCTTTACCATACAGATATTCACATTAGCGTTGTATTTATGACGCAAAGTACGTGCTTCCTCTATGTTGAAGTTATCGATGTTATCACGTACTGCTACAAGATGAGGGACCCCTGAATTGATGAGCCACCAGTGCTCACCATACTCCTCTACATCTTCACTGATGATCTCCGGGGGAACCATGTCGCTTACTACATAGAGTCCATTGATAGTGGCACGTATCACACCCGCACCGGTTAAGAACTCTGCCTTATTGTCTTTGGCAATACCTTTTTCCAGGGCAAAATGGGCTACAGCTCTACTTGCATTTCCACACATGTCTGCCACACTTCCATCTGCATTATAAAATTCCCATTCAAAATCATATTCAGGATGGGGCAAGACTACCACCAGACCATCTGCGCCTACACCATTTTGTCTATGACACAGTTTTTTTGCAAGCTCTGATCTGTCTGCTTTTTTTTGTGCCACAAACATAACAAAATCATTACCGTTTGCCGAATACTTAGTCACTGTCATTGAGTATCTCCTTCTTCACGCGTTCACATTCTTTTTCTAATTGCGTAAGTGTACCACTATTATCTATAACATAGGTAGCCCGTTTACGTTTTTCTTCCACAGGTATTTGTGTCTGGATGCGATTCAATGCTTCTTCTTTTGTGTACCCTTCTCTATGCATAAGGCGTTCAAGCTGTTGCTCTTGTGTCGTATAAACCACTAACGATTTTTCTATAGGATATCGTTCCCCTTCGAAGAATAAAGGAATATCAATAAAATAGGGTTTACCCAATTTATCTTGCTCGGCAGAGAGCCGTTCGATCTCATTATAGATAAGAGGGTGAAGCAGTGCTTCAAGTTCTTTCCGTTTACGGCTATCGGAAAACACCATAGCCCCTAAAGCTTTTCTGTCCACTTTACCTTCACTCACTAATGTTTCACCAAATAGCTCTGCTATGGCCTGATGTTGTTCATCGAGTATCTGATGGGCTATTTTATCTGCATCTATAATATGAAACCCAAAAGAAGCAAGCAGTGCAACAGCAGAACTTTTCCCAGTGGCAATACTCCCTGTAAGGGCAATAGCATACTTAAATGCCATTACCATTCTCTATAAGACAGGAGTTGCATTTCATCATAGCCATATATGTCGTTTCTAAACTGCAATACTCCATCATAATCTACATATGCAGTCAAATAAATGACATCCACAGGAACTTGCGTTTGTAAAGACAAAAATTCTTTCTTCGTACCCTTGAGTCTCTCTTGTGCCTTCTCAAAATCTACATTGTCATTAAATGTAGAGAATGTTTTTAACAGTTCTATGGGCTTATCGAGTCGAATGCACCCATGACTGAATGCTCTTACATTTTGATTAAATAAACTTTTTGTTGGCGTGTCATGCATATAGACAATAAATTGATTAGGAAAAAGAAATTTTACTTTTCCCAAAGCATTATGGTAACCTGGTACTTGTGCAAAACGAAATGGCATCGTTTTACTATAGCGGTACTGCCTCCAATCTACAGAACTTGCACTCACTTTTCTGGCATCTTTCCCCCACCCTGTATGTATCTCTATCTTTTCTTTTACCATAGCATTAGGATTTTTTAATATCTTAGGGATCAACTCTTTTTGAATAATACTCTTAGGTACATTCCAGTGGGGATTCAACACAATAGTCTGCACTGTGTTAGAGAAGACCGGTGTAGGGTTTTTTCTTTTACCTGTAATTACTTTCATTTGTAACCGTAGTGCTTTATCCTCTTCAAAAAAGAGTGTAAAGGCAGGGATATTGATCATGATATGCCGTTTGTTATTACGTTCATTTAGCCATTTGATACGATCAAGATTCAAACGTATTTGTTTGATACGCTTTTGTATCGGTACATTAAGAGCGGCCATAGTTTTCTTTCCGATAACCCCTTCATCCTCCAACCCATGGCGTTTTTGGAAATGAACCACTGCCTCTTTTAAACATGTATCATACACATTTGATTCTCCGCTTCGACAAGTACCGTAGTCACCTGTGATACGAAGTCTTTCTCTTAAGTGTGGCACTATATCATGAGGTTCGCCTGGTTTTAATACTCCTTCAAAAGGGACATGTGCCCATCCGCCATTTTTTTGAATCTCTAAATACTTAATGAGCGCTTCGCGAAGTTCTTGGTATCGATACTCTTTAGGTTCTGCCTGAGCGAACAGTTCTGTCAAGCTCCCGCTTAATGCTGCATGTTCAACAAGAGAGAGAGGTCCAAATTTGGGTTTGTATGTCACCCATCCTGCATGGATGTCTTGTGCTTTTAGATTATAGAGTCTATCTTTAAAAGCACCCCAATTGATACTGCCATATAAGGCATACGTTGCATAATGATAATAGAGCTGTGAAATTTTAAATTCAAGGTCCACTTTCTGAGACAATATACCATTTGAAGCATAAACATCTTGGGCTTTTTGTTCCAAACGTATAGCATCCTGATAGAGCTTTGAGGAAGTATCAAGTGTTCTATCTTCTGTTATTTGTCTAAAAAGTTCTTTGCTAAAAGAGGAGACAGAATCCTCATCTATCCATATCGGCACAAAGAAAAGACGTGTGTATAATTGTTTTAAAAAACTGTTTCGAGGCTGTGTTTGCAGTGAATTCATCATCACTGTTGATGCAGCTTCATGAAATTCCACAGTAGTATTTGCATTTGCGCCTTGGGTGACGATAAAAGTAAAAATAATCCCGAAGCTTATGTATAAATGTCTAATTCTATATTTTATTCCCATCCGTCTTTTCCATTCAAAGTGAATTCATAGAAGAGTATATCAAAAAATTGTCGCAAAATAATTTCTTGCATTGGTTAATGGTTTCTAAAAACTGTAATTTGTAAAAATTCTAAGATTTTTAAAAGCATCTTCATTCTTTTCTACATCAGAGAAGACGGCTGAAAAGTTGACTGTCTTACTATAGGCATACTCCATACCCAGATCATACTCTCTGGAGTCATCTTGGTGCATATCTATATTTGCGGCAAAGTTTAAGCCTTCTACTCCTATCATAGAAGCATCCCACTCAAGCGTATAGAGGATAATATTGCCATCTGGGCCTGCTTCTCTAAGGGTATTGTGCTCTGCATTGGTAAAAAATGGTCCTCCACCAAAAAAATTATCTGCTGCAATACCATTTGTTCTATTATAGGCGACTGTTGTTGTCACTCCTACCTTTTTAACCTCCAAGGCTACTGCTGCCCCAAAAACAATAGAACTTTCTCCACTCTCATAGTCCTGAAAGGCATACTGCAATGCAGCACTATAGGTAACCCTATCAGTTTCATCTTCATAGTTGGCTTCCAGATAGCTTATCTTTACTTCATTACTAAGATTATAAAACCATCCGGATAATGTTGTTTTTCTCAACCCATCATAGGTTACACCTAATATTTGCATGCCATCATTGCCATTAATATCTGTAAAGGTACTTGGTGCTTCACTGTCAACACCTGACCATCTTTGCACCTGAGAGAAGAAGATCGTTGTATCTTTCAAGTCTGTATTGACAAGGCTCAGTGCTTCAAAGGTATTAGGCACCATCCCTATATCATCACTGTCTGCAAAAGGAGTATCAAAACTCTGTCGTCCCAAGATGAGTTCTGTATTTGAGAATATTCCTTTCAGATAGGCTTCTCCGAGGATGGCATAATTTTCATTATTTGCATCAAAAAAGGGTACTCCCTCAAACCCTTCTTTTCCATTCCCCTGTGAAGTAAAGAACGCTGCTCCTGTCTGTAAACCATAGTAAGGTGCTGTTTCAAAGTGCAGTTTTAATCCTACGGCAAACTCTGTGTCTGTGTCATTTTCTACTTCATGACTTTGATATCCAAGTCTAACATTACCGTCATACTGAATATGTGAAAAAGCATCATGCAATGTATCTGCATATATATGAATACTCATTATTACTATAAAGAGTAAGCCTAGGAATTGCTTATTCACCTTTTCCCTTAACGCTTAATTATCTATTTGTTCTATTTCTATTTTACTTGCTTCATCTGCCCTCAGAGCAATAAGGGTTGAACCTACTTCTATCTCCATGGTCTGTTTAGCAAGGGAACATCCTTTAATAAATAAGGTTTCGCCACGCATGACACCAAAAGAGGTCAATCTGTCTTTTAATGCTTTATCTGCATGAATCTTAATGATCTCTGCTTGGTCACCTTTATGTAAATCACTTAATACCATCTCAAACTCCTGTAATCATCAGCGTCACACGATACGCTATAAAACTTAATATCCATGCCGTAGCAGAGGTCATGAAAAACAGATACAGCAGGTACTTCCATCCTCCTGCCTCTTTGGCAAAGACCATTGACGCCGCCAAACATGGCAAATAGATCATGACAAATACAATAAATGCAATCGCCGCTGCAAACGGTATGTTTGCTTGTATCTGTGCAATGAGACCTTCGTTTCCTTCATCGACCTCATCACCCAGTGCATAAAGCACACCCAGTGTAGAGACAACCACTTCTTTAGCTGCCAGCCCAGTCTCAAGTGCTACGGCCATACGCCAATCAAAACCAAGTGGTGAGAAGAATGGTTCTGAAGCATGTCCTATCTGTCCCAAATAACTCTGCTCCAATAAAAGTAATGAGAGTTCATTGTTTAATTGACTTTTGACCTCATCATTGGTCGCTTGTGCTATCTTCACTTCAAACTGTGTCTCAAGTACCTCGTTCTTAGGGTAGTTACTTGCAAACCAGATAAGTACAGATGCTGCTAAAATAAAGGTTCCCGCTTTTTTAAGGTAAGACTTTGCCTGACCATACACTGTATGCCAAATAAGCTTGAGTGACGGCATACGATATTTTGGCATCTCCATTACAAATGGTTCATCTTCTCCTTTGAAGACAAACACCTTAAGTATCTTAGCGGCAAGCAGCCCCAAAACAGCGCCTGAGATGTAAATAATGAACAAGATATTTCCTGCTTGTTCTGCTCCAAAAAATGCCCCTGCAAAAAGTACATAGATAGGTAGTCTTGCTCCACAAGACATAAAACCTATGATAAAAAGAGTGATCAGTCTGTCTTTTTCATTTTTAAGGGTACGCGCTGCCATATAAGCTGGTACCGAACACCCAAACCCTGTCACTAAGGGGATAAAACTTTTACCATGCAAGCCAAATTTATGGAAAAATCCATCCAGTAAAAATGCCACACGACTCATGTATCCTGTTGTCTCAAGCAATGCAATACCTACAAAGAGGATGAGAATATTGGGCAAGAACATGATTACTGCTCCCACACCTGCTATCATCCCGTCTGCAATAAGTGAGCCTAACTCTCCTTCTCCCAATACAGTTTTAACCTGTTCACCAAGCCATCCGAAGGCTGCATCAATATAGTCCATAGGCACAGAACCCAATTCAAAAGTAAGCTGAAACAAAGTCCACATAAAAAACAGGAAAAGCGGTATCCCAAGAATCTTGTTGATAAGAAGATTGTCTATCTTCTGTGTAAGGTTTTTGGCTTTCATTCCCTCCACAGACATGACTTCCATCTTTGCACCTTTTGCAAAAGCAAAATGTTCATCTGCAAAGATCTCATCCAAGTCTTTGGTATCGTTGTGCAGATAAAGATGGTTGAGCCCTTCTCTTACGATAGGCAACATCTCTATCCAGATAGGTTCATCGTGCATTTTTTTATACACATCTACATCTTCCTGCAACAAGCGAACTGCCAATTGACGATAAGGAAGTGCATTTTTATAGTTCTTCTCTTTTAAGAAGTTTACGATGGTCTCTATCTCTTCTTCTATAGGGTCACTATAAATGACTTTTGCCTCCGTCTCTTCTTTTTCATAGACTTCAATGATGGCTGACTTAAGCGCTTCAACACCTGTTTTCTGTGATGCCGACGTTTTTATACAAGGTACGCCAAGTATAGCTGAGAGTTGTTTCTCATCTATACTTATACCTTCTTTTTGCGCTTCATCATCCATATTTAGTGCAACAACTACTTTTTTGCCCGTTTCAAGGAGTTGTATCGTAAATAACAAATTTCTTTGAAGATTTGTCGAATCCACAACATTTACTATGACATCATACTCATCACTTTGTAAAAAACTTTTCGTTACTTTCTCTTCTATCGTGTATTCAGTTAAAGAGTATGCGCCTGGAAGATCAATGATATGGACATCATAGTCTTTACAGGTTACTTCATCACAGATTTTGAATTCTACCTCTGTTTTATCTACTGTTACCCCTGAGAAGTTACCTACTTTAAGTGTGGCATTGGATATAGCATTGATCAGTGAACTTTTCCCTACGTTGGGTTGTCCTGCCAATGCGATGGTTATTTTTTCCACATGGTTTCCTTATGGAGTATTATAATTTTCTTAAATGATAACTATTATCACTTAACTGGTTTTGCTGCAGTATAGTCAACATTTTCTTAAAGAAGAATTAAATTGAGAGTAATTATCAATAAAATAATTACTCCCTTTTTAAAATTTTAAACCTCTTAAAAATTCTCCGGCTTTTCCACCCAGTGCTTTGTCAATCTTTTCTTGTAATTGTTCGTCTATTTTATCTTTGAGTATCGCTGAGGTATCAATGGTCACCTTTGGGTCATTTATCGTTCCGCTGATCTTTCCGTGGACTGTATATTTTTCATAAACAAAAGTGAACTTAGCCGTATTGGTGTTATTTATTTTATTGACTCTGCCGTTCGTTATGTCAATACTGCTGTGTGAGCCTTTTGCATGTAACGTATAGTCTGTGACCTTCCCTTTCATCTCTGCATGAAACTTTGTAGAAGAGAAAATAACACGTGCCGGGTCTTTACCTATCAGCATTTGTATTGTATTGGTTGCAGGACTCGGTTTTATTTGAAAGGACGTGATATCAAGATCTACTACACCTGATTTCTGCTTAAGGTTATACTTTCCTTTCCCAAATGCCTTTCCAAGGAAATCTTTCTTGTGTCCCAGTATCCCCAAAATGTTTTCAAGCGGTACATTGTTAATCGTACTGCTAAGGTCATCTCCTATAAGTGTATAGTCGATCTTACCTCCCAGTGTGATTGTCTCTCCTGTAACTGTAGTTCGCTTCTCATCCTTAGTCCATTCACCCTTTAGAACAAGAGGTCCATATAGCTTTTGATCTATCACTTTATGCAGTTCTTTTAACTCTGGAACATCAAGGATATAGTTGCTTTTAAACGTCTTTCTCTCACTGTCAACTACCATGTTATCAAGAGAAATATTTGCCAAAGAGCTCTTTATCTTTGTATTGATATATCCTCTTCCCTCTTTGAACGTACCAGCACTATCTACTGCGATATTTACTTTTAACGGATCTCCTATCAGCTTTTTCATGGCATCAGGCTCTGTCACAAGGTTAGTGGTTTTTAACGTAAACTTTCCTTCTGCTGGTTTAAGGTTTGTTAAGATTACTTGACTGTCAAGCGTTCCTTTAGCATAGACAGGAACACCGGCTAATGCCAATATTTTCTCAATGATCAGTTGAGATGCATCCATTTTGGCTGTTTTACTGTCATAGGAAAAGGCTAATTTCTTACCCATACCTTTTGTTTCCCCTGAGATACTAAGTTTGTCTTTAAATCTCAGTTGTCCCTCTGCACGAACAGATGTCTCTTTCTCCACTTTGGCATTAGGGACCAATGCATTCACATCATGCAGCAATAACGCGTAATTAGAGACAACTGTTTTCTCTTTAAGATCATACTCAAAGTCCGTAAATGTCACGTCTGCCAATGTTGAGTGTACTGTAGTATTTGCTGTGAGCTTTTTATCGATTATTTTTCCTTTGGACTCCAATGAAAAAGTATTCTTGAGAGGGAGCTGGTATCGGGACATTTTTTCAAGAGCCTTAGGACCAAATATCCCTTTGTCAATCTGTAGTGTGTATGTACCCTCTTTCTTGTTTTCCTTATCTAGTACCACCGTACCACTCACCTCACCTTTCGCATAGTCAGGCTGTTTAAGCAAAGGAAGAAGTTTCTCCAAGGCAAGCTTTTCAAAAGTTATTTGAGTCGTTTCATCTACAGAAAACTGAAGCGCTCCGCCTAAAGAGTGACTTGTACCTGTGACATATACCTTTTTCTCTTTCCTCTCAAGCGCTCCCTCGACCTTCAATGGTCCTGCTAACTTATTTTTTGTCAAAATACGCATATCTTGAACATCCAGACTATACTCTGCCATTAATTTTTTTGAAGCTGTGTCTATCAAACCATTTTTGATCTGTAACATAAAGAGATTACTCTGTACATCTCCCAGAAGTTCGATATCTTTCCCTACTAATTTTGCATCTATCGTTCCGCTCACATAACTGTTTTCAGGAAGAGTATATTCATAAAGCTCTTTCACTAATTGACGATTGAAAGAAGCCTTGTTTAGCACAATATGCCCATATCCGCTTGCTGTATCCTCACCAATCTCGGGCATATTGATCTCTATATCAATCCTCCCTTCAGCCAGTGCGGGGTGCCCATTAAGCTGCAATATCTCTGCAAATTGTGCACCCTTCAGATTTATTAAGATCTTTTGCGCTACATCGTCGATGATATTTAAACTGTAATCCGCCTCTCCTCCGAGCGCAGAACCTTTACCATCCACATAGATCTCTTCCTCCAGACCTTTAAAGTTACCTTTGAGTTCTACTTTTGTGAATTGCATATCCTCGTAGCTAAACTTGTCGGCTTTGATCTGATATAACCCATCAAACGACTGCTCCCATAAATTATATTGTGACACTACGTTTACAACAGCTTGCTTATTGATGACGAAATCCAAACTTGTTTTCCCAGACTCAAGTCTAAAATTCTTTACTTCAACAGGCATGCCTATTGCCTCTTCCAACTCCTGCTTCACATAAGGCTTTAGCATATCATTACCGGTTTGAGTAAAGATAAAAAGAAAGAGTCCAGCTA
Source organism: Sulfurovum sp. (assembly GCF_041551015.1). Lineage (GTDB taxonomy): Bacteria > Campylobacterota > Campylobacteria > Campylobacterales > Sulfurovaceae > Sulfurovum. The sequence continues at coordinate 14,169 of NZ_JBFENQ010000031.1, forward strand.
TAGTAAGCAACGCGAACAGTAATATCGAAAGTATAATCGTCAGTAATTTATTCATAAGCTATTATACTAAAATAACCATATAAGTGCTAGAATACCGCTATGCATTTTACACTTGGTTCACCATACCTATTGGTCCTGCTTTTATTGTTGCCTTGTTTTCTCTGGTGTAAACAGTATAGTAAACCCTACTATTTCCCCAAATTGTCATGGGTTACCAGACAAAGCCCTCTTTTGAGTTGGGAACCATGGCTCAAAATGGCACTTTTCTCACTCATGGTTTTTGCTCTTGCAAAACCTTTTATCTATGATGCAAGTTCAGATCAACACAAAAAAGGACGTGATCTCATCCTTGCTATCGATGCAAGTGGATCCATGGCACAGAGTGGGTTTCATGTCAAAGATCGAATGAAAACAAAATATGAAATAACTACCGAACTTTCCAAAGACTTTATAGCAAAACGTTTTGATGACAATATGGGGGTTGTTCTCTTTGGTACCTTTGCCTATACGGCTTCCCCTTTGACCTATGACCTCGAATCACTCTCTTATCTACTTGAAATGACCAATGTCGGACTTGCAGGTGAAAGTACTGCTTTAGGTGATGCCATCATGCAATCCATCCGTACCCTCTCTTATGGTGAAGCCAAAAACAAAGCGATCATTCTACTCACAGACGGGTACCATAA
>NZ_JBFENQ010000032.1:0-14560 GCF_041551015.1 Sulfurovum sp.
GTGCTTGACAGTACATTATATATAAAACTATCTATTACTATGGGCATTATTGTTGTTGCTACCATACTTATTGCATTAGCTATAAAAGAGTATGGAAGTGAGAAAAAATTAAAAGATCACAATTACTTAGATTAGTCTATAGATGAATAAAGAACGTTATAAAAGTCTACTGAACTCTACTATAATTGTTTTGTAAAATGTTCCGCCTTGTGAGCGGAAGTATCTGGGGAACAATATTTATTGTAGATTTTTCAATCTTTCAATAGCGACATCGAGTTCTTCCTCTTTTTTGGAGAAACAGAATCTTGCTAGATTGATACCTTCACTGTCTTGATAGAATGCCCTTGCAGGAACAGCAGCGATACCTGTTTTTTCCAGAAGGTTCACGACTTTTTGTTTGTCATCTTCTCCTTCTAATTTAGAGATATCGGCAAGCACATAGTAAGCACCTTTTACATACTCTGCACTTAGCCCTGCATCATTGAGAGCTTTGATGAATTTATCTCTTTTTTTCTGATGCTGGGTGGCTACATTATCATAATAGGACTTTGGCAGTTCGTTAAGTCCTTTTAGTACACCGTTTTGTAGCGGTGCAGGAGGGCAGACGTATATTAGATCATTAAAGGCAGATGCTGCATCGATGATCTCTTTTTGTGTGATGGCGTATCCCAGTCTCCATCCTGTGATAGAGTAGATCTTTGAAAAACCAGATATCACAACTGTTTTCTCTTTCAAACTCTCAATACTAAGTGCAGATACAAACTCAAGACCGTCATAGATGAAATGTTCATACATCTCATCACTAAAAAGGAACAGATCGTTTTGGTTGATGATCTCTGAAAGGTTTTCTAGCTCTTCTCTTGTATAGACTTTTCCACTAGGATTTGAAGGGTTACATATGAGTATGGCTTTGGTATCTTCAGATATCTGATCTTTCAGGTTTTGAAAGTCTATCTCATAAGCGGGTGGGGTAGTTCTGATGTATTTTATCTTGCAACCTATAGATTTGAGCGTCGCTACGTGATAACCATAGTAAGGTTCAAAAAGTATGACTTCATCTCCTTCATTGAGCAGGGACATAGCAGTAGCATAAAAAGCTCCTGGTGCTCCAAGACTCACAAGTACGTTGTCCGCATCGACACCCTGGTCATAAAAATCATTCTGCTTTTTAGCGATAGCTGCTCTTAACTTGTAATTACCATATGCAGATGTATAGACATTTTTGCCACTGTCTATTCCTTCTTTTGTACCTTCTAGAACAGGAAGTGGTACCTCAAGGTCACAAAGTCCTTGTGCCATGTTGAGTCCATTTTTCTCATTACAGAGGATAGACATGGCTCTTATCTCGGATTGTGCGATATTTTTTGCTCGATTACTTAGTTTCATATTTACCTAACTTATTTTATTTGTTGAAGTATAATTGAAATTCACTTATACAAACACGGAGATGATATTGATTTGACATTTATTATTTGATATTTTGATATAATATATTTATTCCTAAACATTAGCTGCAGCTTAGAAATAGTGCGTTATATTACTTTGGACCAATCAATGGAAGTAGAAATTAAATTATGAATAAAGAACGTTATATAGGTATTATGTCCGGTACATCTCTAGATGGTGTAGATGTGGTTCTCTGTGAAATTAATGATTTAGAATGCAGACTCTTAAGCTCGTTAGAGTATCCAATTTCCTTAGAGCTAAAAGCAGATATATTGAACATCATAGAAGGTGAAAGTAGTTTAGAACAACTAGGTCAATTAGACAATCGTTTAGGTTTACTCTTTACTCAAGCTGTAGGTGCTTTGCTTATACGGGAAAATATAGATGCAAAGAGTATTAAAGCCATTGGTTTACATGGACAGACACTCTGGCATGCACCTGCAGAAGAGTATCCTTTTACTATGCAACTTGGTGACCCAAATATATTAACTGTAAAGACAGGCATACCTGTGGTGGCAGACTTTAGACGTAAAGATATTGCTCTTGGCGGTCAGGGTGCACCTTTCGCTCCTGCATTTCATGAGTTTATATTTGATAATATTAATAACTCTGTATCTATAGTGAACATCGGTGGTATAGCAAATATCACCGTATTAGGTGAGAAGCTTATAGGGTATGACACGGGTTGTGGAAATGTATTACTTGATATGTGGATAGCTGAGCATCAGGGATTATCATATGATGAAGATGGAGCGTGGGCGAGAACAGGCTCTGTAGATTATGGGCTTTTGGATCGTATGATGTCAGATGATTATTTTGAAGAGCCATATCCTAAAAGTACTGGTAGAGAAAAATTTAATAAGACTTGGCTGCAAGGATATCTTTCTGGACACACGCATAATCCCGAAGATGTTCAACGAACACTTCTGGAATTGACTGCATTAAGCATAAGTAACGAAGTACTTCGTTTTAATAGAGACATGGTTATGTTATGTGGAGGCGGTGCCAAAAATAGCTTCTTGGTAGAGCGCATAAAAGTGCTTATGCCTAATGTAGAAGTAGCCATAGCGAAGTATGCAGACCAGATAGAGGCTATGACCTTTGCATGGCTTGCGTACAAACGTATACATAATGAAAAAGTCAATTTAAAAGACGTCACAGGCGCAAGAGAAAATGCAGTTTTAGGAGGCATATATGCATAAAGAATTAAAAGGCTGGATAGAGTGGCTAGGTATGGAAGAGCCAACGCTTCAGGCACTGCATGGGGATGCAAGTTCCAGAAGTTATTACCGTCTTGAAAATCATGACGGAGGTATTGTAATGGATGCATCTGAAGCCAAGGAATCTGTACCTATATTTATAGGTATAGGCATGAGGCTCATGGATGCAAAAGTACGTATACCAAGAATTAAGTCCTTTGAACTACACAAGGGTTTCATGTTCTTAGAGGATGTAGGCTCAACCCATTTACTAGATAAGTGTGTTGAAGGTGTTGATGCAAGACCTTTCTATGACAAAGCTATAGAAACTTTGGTTCAATTGCAAAGCACACCATCAAAAGGTTTGGAACCTTATGATGAAAATTTTTTACTTGAAGAGATGAATCTAATGACACAGTGGTACCTCAAGGAGTATTTGAAAACTACGCTTGAAAGTCATGAAGGGCTTATGCTCTTGGAGAGTTTTTCTCTAATAGCCAAAGAGGTATTGGGTCAGCCGCAAGGTACTTTTGTACATCGGGACTATCACGCACGAAACTTGATGCTCGATAGTAATGATGAGATAGTCGTTATAGACTTCCAAGATGCAAGAGAGGGAGCTTTGACTTATGACTTAGTATCTTTGCTTCGTGATGCATATGTGAAACTTGATGCAAGAGAACTTCGAAGACTTATCTTGCTTTTCAGGGACTTGAAAGGTCTCGATGTAGATGAAGAGACATTTATGCGTTGGTTTGATTTTACAGGTTTGCAGCGTCATATCAAGATACTTGGTATCTTTGCAAGACTTGCTATAAGAGATGGCAAAAAGCAGTACTTGAAAGATATACCTATGACATTGAAGTATATTCTAGAGGTGGGTAACAAGTATCCAGAACTGGATGAATTGATAACATTATTGAAGTCGCAGTATGGTGAGTTTAAAAATGCACCAGTAACGATGAGGGTATTTTAATTGCTTCACTATTTAACACGTATTGTGTGCTCTTATGACACTAAAAAGGATACTCTACTATGAAATGTATGATACTTGCTGCAGGATTGGGAACAAGAATGCGGCCACTGACTGACATAACGCCAAAACCTTTACTTAAAGTAGGTGGTATACCTCTAATAGTTTGGCATATAGAACGTCTTGCGCATGATGGATTTACTGACATAGTTATAAACATTGCACACTTAGGCTACCAAATACCCCAAGCACTTGGTAACGGAAGAGAATGGGGCGTGAACATCACATACTCAGATGAGCAAGAAGAGGGTGGACTTGAAAGTGCAGGAGGTATCGTAAAGGCTTTACCATTACTTGGAGATGAAACGTTTTTAGTTGTAAATGGAGATATCTTTACAGATTATGATTTTCAATACCAGAGAAAGCTTGCAGATGGCATTTTGGCACATATAATCCTTGTACCTAACCCAGAACATAACCCTGAGGGAGATTTTGCTTTAGATTGCCAAAGAGTAGTAGATGACAAACAATACACTTTCTCAGGCATCGGTTACTACTCACCCAAACTTTTTGAAGGAGTACCTTATGGTAAAAGTGCTTTAGCGCCTTTACTCAGAGCTGCGATGAAAGAGGGGAAGGTGACAGGTGAACTGTATGAAGGTGAATGGTTAGATATAGGTACGCCTGAGAGACTTGAACTTTTGAATGCGCAGTTGATGAATCGGTATTGATGTTAATAGCTCACTGATAGCAAAGAAGTATGAAGATCAAACTTTATAAGGTTTTATAAAAAAACATTTGATACACTTAAGAAATTGTTTTAATTAAAGGATATATCATGATCTACACAATATCTACACGTGTTGACGTAGACACCATTGAAAAAGAGATTGAAGAAAAAGCAAAAGAAGTTTCATTTAATCTATTTAATGCTTATAAAATTAATAGGGTCATGGAAGAGAAAGGTTGTGCCATAGTAAAAGAGATAAACATTTTTGAATTTTGTCATCCTCATGGAGTTGAACTAGCACTTTCAGAATTACCATCAATATCTGTATACCTGCCAACCAAAATATCTTTCTATGAAGTTGATGGTTTTGCAGAATTGTCAACAATTGGGGTGGCATCATTTATGGATGATCATGAAGTAGATGAACGATTTAAAGCATATATGACCATTCTGTTTGAAAATGTTAAACGGGTCATGCATAGTTGGGATTAATAATCATCTTCTAAGATACTAAATAGTAAATCAAATAAATTTCTTGAAAACATTTATAAAACCTATAAAGTTATATATTTTATAAGGTTTCTATCTGTTTTTACATTGGACACAAAACATGTAGTATATTTGATAGGATTCTAGTATTTTTTTAAAACTAAAATTGACTGTCTATCCAATACTTTTTAAATACTTTGCCACTGCATCCTCATCATTAGAGTGAGGAAGAACAAGATCAGCAACGGCCTTCACTTCCTCTAAAGCATTTGAAACAGCTACAGAGGTTCCAGCAAGTTTGAACATTCCTAGGTCATTGACACTGTCACCAAATACAGTGATCTCTTCATGGTCACGCTCGAGGTACTCCATCACTTTTTTCATAGCATGGGCTTTATCGCCTTTCGGGTGAAGCAGGGTGAGGAAGTAACCGCCACCGTACTTTTCCGGTGAAAGTTTGGCTTCTATGCTTGTACCGAAGACTTTTTTGAGTTCTTCATAGAGTGGACGCAGTTGCTCCTCGTATCCGAAATAGACTATCTTTAGATTTTGTTCCATAGTTAGGTTATTAGGGTTAAACTGCATTCTTGAATCATCTTTATAGCCTTTAAGAACATCACGTTGGTAGTCGTTGAGTTTTTCAGGATATAAAAAAGCTTCATTCAATGCATTGTCTTTTAATCCTAGAATAAAAGGGTGGATGTCAAACTGAATTCCTACATCTACGATGGCATCGCCAAGCTTCTTGTCTATGGTCTTAAGGTCAATCAGTTTACGTTCAGGGGTAATGACGATCGTACCGTCAAGCAGTATCATAGGAGCATTGATGTCTATCTTTTTAAGTAATTCCTGTGATTTTTGAAAGCTTCTAGCAGTGGCTATGGTCATAATGGATGACTCTGCTTTTTTATTCCAGGTTTCTGCACTAAAATTACTTACACTCAAATCTGAGCGTAAAAAAGTATGGTCAAGGTCAGTGATGTAGATCGGTCTTCTAGGCATTAACTTGAAAACCCGCTGCTAAAATTTGTTTTTGCCTGAACAATAGCCTTTTGTTTCTCTTTTCTATGTGTGTCTTTCTCAACAAAGATCTTCTTACGTGTTACCGGGTCCATCTCTGTATAGTACATCACAGCAGAATAGGTACCTGGTGTTGGTGTAAAGACCTGTGCCTGTTCAGGGTTCATTTTGAGCTCATGAGTTGTAAAACGTTTCAGCTCATGCATGTCTTTCTCTTCACAGCCCGGATGGGCAGCAATGAGATAGTAAGTCAGAAACTGATTTTTACCCATGTCTTTGTTTAACTTGTCGTAAAGTCTTTTAAAATCAACGAGTGTCTGTTTTCCTGGTTTACCCATAAGATCAAGTACATGTTGCTCTGTATGTTCAGGCGCAACTTTCATCTGACCTGAAATATGGTGTTCTACCAGCTCTTTAAGATAAGAGTATCCTTTACGTTTGTCTTCTGTTATAAGGTCATAACGTATACCTGAAGCAACAAATGCTTTTTTGATACCGTCTATGTTACGTACCTGTTTCATCATGCCTATCACACGGGTATGGTCCGGCTTCATGGAAGAGCAGAGATGTCGTGAGTCGACACAACGCTGGTGGTCACAAGTACCTAGCTTGAGCTTTTTGTTACACTCATAGCCATACATATTGGCCGTAGGGCCTCCAAGGTCTGAGATGATGCCTTTAAAGTCTTTGTATTCTTTGAACTGGTTGGCTTCTTTAACGATGGACTGTTCAGAACGTGTACGTATGGTACGTCCCTGGTGAACACCAATGGCACAGAAGTTACATTCTCCCCAGCATCCCTGGTGTGTCATAATGGAAAACTTAATGGTCTCCAAACACTTTACTTTACCTTCGGGACGATGGTAAGGGTGGAGCTCTCTTGTAAAAGGAAGAGCAGAGACTTCATCCATCTCCGGTTCACTTAGGTAGTCGCATGGAGGATTTTGTATAGAGTAGCGTGTGTCGACTTTTTGGCAAAGCCCTTTTGCTGCTATTGGGTCATTGTTATCATAAAAGAGATCAAAAAGATCTATATATTTTTCTTTATTCTCAAGACACTCTTGATGAGAAGGAAGCTGGTGGTAACTCTCTACAGGTTCTTTGTCTATGTAGCATACGCCACGTACATCTTTCCAATCAACTCCTTTGTCCAGAGCATGTGTAAGATCACGTATGGCCTGTTCTCCCATACCATAGATGAGTATATCTGCCTTAGAATCAAACAATATGGGTTTTCTAAGCTTATTACTCCAGTAGTCGTAGTGTGTCACACGTCTAAGAGAAGCTTCTATACCTCCTAGTACGACAGGTACGGTGTTTTTAAAGTTTTTGCGTATAAGGTTCGTGTAGACAAGCACTGCTCTGTCTGGTCGTTTGGTGTTTTTTCCACCTGGTGTATAGTCATCTGAGTTTCTAAACTTCTTTGTAGCCGTGTAATTAGCCACCATCGAGTCAATGCTTCCACCACTTACACCCCAGTAGAGTCTTGGCTCACCTAAACGTTTAATGTCTGTGTCGCTATGTACATTTGGCTGACCGATGATACCAACCTTGTAACCTAGTTTTTCCAGCATGCGTCCAACAGTAGCCACACCAATGAAAGGAGAGTCTATATAAGCATCACCAGAGACGAGTATGACATCACACTGTTTCCAGCCAAGTGCATCCATTTCTTCTCTGGTTGTAGGTAAAAAACGTTTTGCTTCTCTAAGATCAAGTTTACTCATGGGGTTACCTTTTTAATGCTTTTTGTATTATATTGGCTAGTAATAGAGAGATAAATTCTTTAAGCGTCAGCATTATTCGCTTTCTTTTCTAGTGATTATTTTCGTATTATAGCCAATAAGTGTGAATTCTTAATATCACATATTATAGGACTTTCTATATTTTGGTACAATAATACTATCTATAATTGATCTCTAAAGGAAATATATATGAAACAAGAGCCGATCCCCGAGACTAAATTCAATCCTTTTTCCAATATATGGGTTATATTTATTCTAATGATGCTTGGATTTCAATTATTTAATTATTTGGCTCTTCAAAAACAGAGTGAAACTCTTTCATATAATCAATTTAAAAGCAAAATCGAAGAAAATATCATCAAAGAAATTAGTGTGAATGGTGATGAAGTTGTAGCAACTTTAAAAGGTGGTATAGGTGAAAAACCAAGATATATACGAACAACACTTCCTCCATTTGAAGATAAAACATTTTTAGAATTACTTGAAAAAAATCAGGTTGATATGCATATCAAGTCACAAAAAGAATCAAACTTTTGGCTTTCCTTTCTGATGTTACTGCCTCTTTTTGTCTTTTTAGGATTTATCTTCTACAGTTCTAGACGTATGAAAGAACAGTTAGGCGGTATGGGTGGTGGCGTATTTGATTTTATGAAATCCACTGCCAAAAAATATGAGAAAGAAAAAGTATCCGTTACTTTTGATGATGTAGCAGGCGTGGAGAATGCAAAGATAGAACTCTATGAAGTGGTTGACTTTTTAAAGAATCCTGACAAATATAAAAAAATTGGTGCTAAAATCCCCAGAGGTATTTTACTGATGGGATCTCCAGGTACAGGTAAAACACTTTTAGCTAAAGCTGTAGCAGGAGAAGCGGAAGTACCTTTCTTTTCTATCAGTGGTTCTGAGTTTGTAGAGATGTTTGTGGGAGTAGGTGCAGCAAGAGTACGGGATCTGTTTAATAAGGCTAAAAAAGAAGCTCCTGCTATTATATTTATCGATGAAATAGACTCTGTAGGACGTGCAAGAGGGGCAGGAGTTGGTGGCGGCCATGATGAAAAAGAACAAACACTTAATCAGATTTTGGCAGAGATGGATGGATTTGAAACAGATGAGCAGGTCGTGGTCATCGCAGCAACCAACCGACCTGATGTTTTAGACTTTGCACTTTTGAGACCAGGAAGGTTTGACCGTAAAATAACATTAACTCTACCAGATGTACATGCGAGAGAAAAGATCTTGAATATTCATATACGTAAGGTGCGTGTAGATGACTCTGTAGACTTGGAAAAGTTAGCCAAGATTTCCATTGGTTTTTCAGGTGCTGACCTGGCAAATCTTGTCAATGAAGCAGCGATGCATGCAGCACGTGAAAGTCAGGAGAAGGTTACACAAGATGACTTCATGTATGCCCGTGATCGTATACTTATGGGTGTAGAGCAAGAATTTGTTTTGGATGAAAAAGATAAAAAAAGAGTGGCTATCCATGAGAGTGGACATGTTTTAGCTGCATTCTTGCTGGAACATGCAGACCCCATAGAAAAGGTGAGTATCATACCCAGAGGACAGGCTCTTGGAATGACAGAACAGCTGCCGCTGAAAGATATCAAAAATTTTCCTCAGGCATATCTACTTGATAAGATAGGCGTAATGCTTGGAGGACGAGTTGCTGAACGTACACTGCTTGGAGATCTCTCTTCAGGTGCTGCCAATGATCTCAAAGAAGCAACTTCATTAGCGACTCATATGGTTAGCCAATGGGGTATGAGTGAACTACTCGGACCTGTCTATTATCAAAAAGGTGAAGATCATGTCTTTTTGGGACGTGAAATGGCGATGCCAAAAGACTTCAGTGAAGCAACCGCCAAACTCATAGATGATGAAGTCCGAAAGATCATCACAGAAAAAGAGGAAGAAGTAATGGATCTTTTTAAAACACATAAAAAAGAGATCATTGCACTTTCAAACAGACTGGCAGAAAAAGAGTTGATATATGCTGATGAGATCAAGGCTCTTATTAATCTTTAAATAACGCTTCTGTATCAAGTCTATAAAAGCGTTGTAGTTCTTGATAGATATCTGGAAAATACGCTTTGAATGCTTTAGGTGCTTCGAAAAAACGTTCACTGCAGACAGCAAAAAACTCTGCTTCATTTTTTAATGCATATGTCCCTAAAAGAGCTACTCTGTCTGAATTTTTTCCTTTTTTACTTTGTTCATGTAATGTATGATAAGCTTTAGAGAAGACTTCTGACCATTTACGATAGCTAGATCCTTCAAGGACAGGTGTCCCATCAGCAAAACCATCTTCAAAATCTAACTCATGTGCAAATTCATGAATGATCACATTGTCTTTTTGTTGCTGTGCAATATTATATTTAATATCCTGCCATGATATGACTACCGTACCATTAGCTGACTGTCCTTCTAAAATAGATCTTTCCGTATGGTTAATGCCGCCACTTGAATGTGTTTCATTTACTATGAAATGTTTGGGATAGACGATAACTGTACTTACATCGTCTTTCTCACCTAGATCGAATCCAAGCCGCATCAAACAGGCATAAAATGCGATAATCACTTTGATTTCATCGTTGATGTGCATTTTTGCCCCAACAAACTCTTTGCTATCTATAAAGATCAGAATTAAAAGATGAAGTTTTTCTTTATACAGAGGTGATAAAACTTTGTATTGATGCATATTATGAAGTATCTCTTCATATGATTTTGGAAAAGGCATTGACTTGAGTTTTTTATACTGCCACATTCGACGAAAATACCCTATACCTTGCCAAAAAAGGAAGATCCCCAATAAACTAAAAAGAAATTGTATCAGTAGAAGGTAATAGTTCATATCGATTGTACCTTAATGTAATTATCACGTTAATTTTATGCCTTTTATTATTACAGGAAAGAATCTCACAGCCCAAAGAGTGAACATTAATATCCAAGCAGTAACAGATATATCAAAAAGAACCATAATATTCCAGCCAAAGGCTGATGTCAACGAAACCAATATACGCATTGCAACTACCACTTGTGTCCAGTAAAAAAGAAGTGTTGTCCATTTATCTGCATGCATGATATTACCAGAGTGTCCAAGTGTCACACGTGTACCAAAACCAATAAGAATGGTAAAGACAAAACCCAAAACGATACTGTGTGTATCTAAAGCCAAAAAATGAACGTCACTAATGAGTAATATAAAGTTTGTTAATCCTCCTAAGAGAAAGCCTAGAGGCACCCAGTAAAGTGAGATATGAAGAATCCAAAGCAGAGGGTTAGTATTTGGGAACGGAAGTTTCCATCTAAGTACTTCTTTTCCTATAATATAGGCTAAAGCAAGGTCAACAATAAATGAACTATTGGTATGGGTACCTTCAAGGAGTATATGAAGTATTAAAAGAGAAAAAACGATTTTTAACAGCCTATTATTTTTCTCTACTATACAATGAGAAAAGAAAGGTACCATGCGCTGTGCTACAGAAAATGTCAGGAAAAAAAGGTAAATATACATTGATATTTCAGTAGACAGACCCATTAATGGCATATAAAAGATCTGTGCCATGATAAATAAAAAGTGGGAGAGTAAACCTATACCCATTGCAAGGAGTATCCAAAAGATATCATGTCTGTCTTCCATAGTTGTAGTATGATATATATTTTTTAGTATCAAATATCCCATAAAATGTGCTGAAAATACAAGAACCATCGCTATAATAGAGAGAATAGGGCTTACTATACTCCCTAACAGAAACAATATAGCGCCAAGATATAAAAAACTAAAAATACGCATATAACGCTTTTTCACTATGGCATCAGTAGATGCAAATCTAGGAAATGTAGTAAATAAAAAACCTAGAAATGCTGGGGTAAACATAAGATAAGTAAGCCCATAAATATGAAAATTTGTAGGGGACAGAGCAAGATGTAGATAACCTTTATATGAGAGTAAAAATACAAGCATTGTGACTATAGCATTCACAAAGGCTAAAACAAAAAATGGTTGATGTGGCTGAGAAAAAAAATAATTATTATCGGAGTTTTCACTAAATTGCATATGCATAGCTATATCCTTCCTTTTAAATATAATATCAAAAAAAACAGGAAAGAAAATTGATTTAGGGCAAGTGTAATATAATTAGATTAAAACCCTTGTTTTATTAAACAACCATGTTCTTTACATTTATTTATCATTTTTGGGAAAATAACAAACCATTGAATATACCCAATAATAATAAAAAGGATCCAGTTAAATAAAATATATAGAAAGAAAGTTTCATGCGTTAAAAAATAATGATGTGCATGAAATAAATTATTAATATAAAGTGTTAAGAGTCCTGCAGGGAAAACCAATATGCTTTCAATTCCAATAAATAGAACTTCTACATTTTCATGATTAGAAGTAAAAATATAATATGTTGATACCAATAAAATGATTAATTGAATTGAGATCCATAATTCAATTGTAAATGTTTTTTTTAAATTCATTATTTCTCCATACATTATAATTATAATATCTATTTCTTATAATAAAATAAGTATAGGAAAAAAGTATGAAGTATCTATGAAGATTAATGGATTTTTGAGAAAGAGAAATATGATAATATTCTCGTTACATTTTATACAGATGTAACGAGAATATTATTACTTAGGATTAATTTTCTTAAATTTTGTACCTTCCATTGTGAAACTACCCATCAGACCATTTGAATCAAAGATAAAAGCTACCATGTCATCTTTAAATTCAACATCATCTAGTTCTTCTTTAGAATTCCACTCTGCAACAGCTATCTTACCATCTACTTCTGCTTCCCATTCATCCTCTTCATTGAGAAATCTTTCAAGTGCTGCATCAGAAGTAAAAGCGATAATCATTGAATATTCCTGTACACCCATTTGAAACCCAACTGATGCTGAAATAATTTTGTAGTATCCTAATGTTTTTCGCTTATGTCTTAATACACCTTCACCGTACTTACCACCTAAAAAGAATCCACCTTCTTTAATGTCTGGAAATACAAGAAATGCCTTAGCCTTTACCAAAAATGGATCACCACCTGGAGTTTCATCTATAAACTTATTGATCGCCATATTTGCATCATGATCTAGTGTTTTAGCAGATTTTGCCATGGCAAAAGTAGAAAATCCTACGAGTAGCGCAAGCAGTAAAGCTTTGTATTTAGTTGTTTTCATTCACTGTCCTTATTATAAATATAAATAATTATATCATAGCTGTGATACTGTTAAATTGAATAAATTGATTTTTAAGGGATTTGGAGTTTAGTATACAGTACATCATAAAAGATGTACTGTGAAGAATTGAAGAGCGTGGGATTAGCTTCTGCTACCTTGACCAGCGTTACGGCTGTCACGTCCACCACCACTACGACTACCGCCAGAACGTCCGTTTCGCCCGTGTCTACTGCGGCTACCACCGCCTCCGCCACTTCTGTTACCGCCACGGAAACCACCACGGTTACGGCCACCACCGCCTCCGCCACCACGGTTTTGCATTGCTCTTTCTATAAGAAGTTCTACCTCTTCAAGACCAAGACCGATGTTGTCTTTACCTTTAACAAAATTTTCTTCTTGTACTAAAGAAGCAAGAAGATGTGCAATAGTCACGATATCTAGATCATGCTGAAGTGTTTTGACAAGGTTGATTGCATTTTCAGTTACTTTAGTCTCAGCAATTTTAGCGATAAGTGCATCTGCACGGTTGTTTTGTACTTCCATACGTGTAGGGATCACTTGTGTCGTCATCGTTGTACCTACATCTTTTTCAATACGCTTGATAGTTCTAAGTTCATTAGGACTTACCAAAGTGATAGCCTCACCAGTCTTACCACCACGACCAGTACGACCGATACGGTGTACATATGATTCAGAGTCAAAAGGAATATGGTAGTTAAATACATGTGTAACGTCATTAACATCAAGACCACGTGCAGCAACATCTGTAGCAATGAATATATCTATACCGCCTTGCTTAAAGGCACGGATCGTTACTTCTCTTTGCTTTTGCTCCATGTCTCCGTGAAGACCAGATACTTTAAAACCTTGTGCAGTCATGTGCGCAACTAGTCTATCTACTTCTTTTTTCATACGACAGAAGATGATACATTTTTTAGGGTTCTTGTAGTCAATAAGTCTTACAAGAGCATCGTCTCTCTCTTTGTCTTGTACTACATAATAGTATTGTGTAATAGCAGTATTTGTACTCTCTGCTTTAGTAATAGAAACAGTCTTAGGTGTTTTTAAAATCTGTTCAGCAAGTTTTCTGATAGCACTTGGCATAGTTGCTGAAAACATAAGTGTTTGGCGTTCTTTAGGTAGGAATGTAAAAATGTTTTTAATTTCGTCCAGGAAACCCATATCTAGCATTTCATCTGCTTCATCAAGTACAACAAACTGAGGGTTGATAGTGATCTTACCGCTCATAAGGAGATCTTGAAGTCTACCCGGGGTTGCTACCACTATTGAAGCTTGTTTGATACGGTCAATTTGCTTACCATACGGTGTACCACCATAAACGGTTGCTGTTTTAAGACCACTTTTTTGACCGAAACGGAAAAGCTCATCAGATACTTGCATTGCAAGCTCACGCGTAGGAACGATAACAAGACCTTCCACTGAACCGTCAGCTTTCATCATACTCATGATAGGAAGTCCAAATGCAGCAGTTTTACCTGTACCTGTTTGTGCTTGTGCAACGATATCATGCCCCTCTAATACTAAAGGTATAGCGTCTTTTTGAACCGGACTTGGCTCTGTAAATCCTGCGTCTGTTATCGCAGCCTGGATAGTGTCTTTGAGATTAAAATCAGTAAATTTCATATATTGTTTTCTTTATGTTGTTATTTTTGTGGGGTGGTAAGGTCTTGGCGATAGAACGGTTCTAAAGTTACAAGCATATTATCTGGCACTATATGCCGATAGCCCCCGTCGCTAAAGCGAA
>NZ_JBFENQ010000033.1:0-14128 GCF_041551015.1 Sulfurovum sp.
CATTTAACTTCATTTATTTTCCTTTTATTCTAATCTTGTTTAAGACACTAAGTGTCCAACTTGTTGATATTAGAATACTAATATCTCCCCCTATTGTTAAAAAACAAACCTACTTATTTTAAAATATAAGTGTTAAGTAAGTGTTAAATAAAACTTTATCTTATGATAAATAATATTGAAAATGTAATATTGTTACATTTATTTTTATAGTGGAAATACTATATATGACAATATGACATATATTTAATGATGAAGCTTGAAGATTGATATACTTGAGATAAATATCATATGGAGGGTGGTCTCATTTGTTTTTACATATAGATATAGACAGTTTTTTTGCTTCTGCTGAACGTAGTGTAAATCCTTCTCTAAAAGGCATACCTATGGCAGTTGGCAGTCGCAGTAATTTGGAGATATTTAACAAAAAACGTACCTATATCAAGCTGATGAATGATAACACAGGAGCCTTTGTGACTCCTGTGTTTTACAGTGATAAGAAGAAAACATTTGAATCTTATTTTGTAGATGAGATAGAAGGAAAAAAAAAGATACGAGGCATTGTGACTACAGCGAGTTATGAAGCTAGGGCATGTGGTGTGAAGACAGCTATGCCTATAGCTCAGGCCTTACAACTGTGTCCAAAAATGAGAGTTGTCCCTTCGAATTATCCACTCTATCATAATCTCTCACATAAAATACATGCATTTATGTTGGCACATATCCCTAAAGTGGAACAATACAGTATAGACGAGTTTTTTGGAGATGTCAGTGGTTGGATAAAAGATGAAGAGGTCTATGCTTTTGCTGAAGAGCTACAATTAAAAATACTTGAACATTTTGACATTCCTGTTTCTATAGGTATCTCAAAAGCCAAATGGATAGCCAAACTCGCAACAGAATCTGCCAAGCCTTATGGTGTGTTTGAAGTGAAAGATATAGATGCCTATATAGAAAACATTCCCATCAAAGCATTTCCAGGTATAGGCAAAGGTTTTCAAAAAAGACTAGGGGAGCACTATATATCTACACTTGGTGATGTGAAACGATATAAATCACTTTTTGAGTCGTGGAAAAAACCCGGCATACAACTTTATGGTCGTATCACAGGTACAGACCATGAAGGTATAAGCAGCAGAGGAGAGAGAAAGTCCATAGGTATCAGTCGAACTTTTGATGCTATACATGATACTGATGAGATAAAAAGACGTATTATGATCATGGCAAGGCATATTATTTATATGGTGATGGCTATAGAAGTTAATCCTACAAGTTATTATCTGAAGATAGGATACGAGTATGGTGTTAAAGTTAAAAAGACACATACTGTAGACAGGCTGTTTTCTGAAACACTTTTCAAATCTATACTTTCAGAAATGTATGAAGAGATAGTGCAGAGAAATAAAGGGGCTATTAAACTTACACTGAATGTTTCGAATTTTTCTTCGATTAATCTCAAGACACTTTCACTCATTGAATTTAATGATGACAGTAAAGAAAAACAATTACATCAGAATATCCATGAGTTAAGATCACGTTTTGGGTTAGATATTATTAAAACGGGAAATGAGTTGTAAGATACAAATAAATTATATTAACTTCATATCGTTTAATGTTATAATATTCTTATGAATTTAAATATATTGTCCTCTAAACTAAAAGAGTTTCAGAATATCGATGAATCTGTAATTACTACATTGTATACACTTTCTAGCAGGAGTCTACTTGTTCTTATTGGATTAGCAGCTTTGACTACTGTGGCTTTATATCCGATGCTTCATACTAGTATCATGCTTTGGTTTTTGAGTTTAGTAGTATTGATAGGATACAGACTTTATTCGGCGTATATTTTTAAACAAAACCCTGAAAAATACTCTATAGAAGTATGGTACAAAAACTTTATCGTGAGTGCCATTATAACGGCACTTATCTTTTCCACAATTGGTTTTATTTTTATACATCAAGTAGATTATTATTATCAGATCTATATCATTGCTGTCCTTTTAGGGTTATCATCAGGTTCTATAGTCTCTTTGTCACCAGATATACGACTAAATCTAGTATATGCTGGTATACTCATGTTCCCTCTCACTCTTACAATGTTCTTTCTTTCTGATACTCCTCTACATTACATACTTGCGGTTTCATTAATTTTGTATTTTATAGCGCAGGTGACAACCATATATAAAATAAATACACAAAAAAATGAATATGATACCTTGCAATCAGAGCACATGCTCTTAGAAAGTTTGTTTAAGAATGCACCTCTTGGCATCTTTACCTATAATACAGATTTAGAGATATTGGAGTGTAATGAAAAATTAAATACATTATTTGAGCATGACAGAGAAAGCATCATAGGACTTAACCTGAATGAGCTTCCTGACAGTGAGGTATCAGGAAAGTTACAAAATGCACTTACCCAAGGCCCTCAAATATATGAAGGCCCCTATATATCACTAAAAGGAAAGCATCTTTGGGTTGATGCAAAAGCTTTTTCTTTCAGTGATAAGTCTAACAGGGTTTTAGGGGGTATAGGTATGTTTGAAGATAAAACAAAAGAACATGCTGCATTAAGGGAGCTTGAATACATGGCTCAACATGATATGCTTACTGGATTGTTAAATCGTAGAGGTTTTAAGAACTCTATGGAAAATCTTGTGAATCATGAAAAACATGAAACATACTTTTCTATACTTTTTTATCTTGATCTGAATCAGTTTAAAAGTATCAATGACTCTTTAGGACATGAAGTTGGAGATGATATTCTTCTTGCTGTCTCTAGGCGTCTAGTCAATCTTTTTGATGAAAAGTGCATCATAAGTAGACTAGGTGGTGATGAATTTCTTATTATAATGCCTCATGTCTCTGAAGATAAAAATATAGCAAATGAGGAAGCCAAAGAGTTTTCAAGAGAGATACAAGATACTTTTATAGAGCCGTTTATCATAAAAGAAATGCATTTACATATTAAATCAAGTATAGGTATCGTTTTAATGGAGCCTGGCTATGTGAATACTGAAGAGATCATACGTCATGCAGACCTTTCTATGTATCAAGCTAAAATAGCCAATGATCATATTTCATATTATGATTCATCTTTAGATAAACAACAAAAAAATCTTTTTATTCTTCAGCATGAACTGGCATATGCAATAGAAAAAGATCAGCTGGGTCTATTTTATCAACCGATAGTAACGATAAAAAAAGATGAATTATATTCTGCTGAAGCACTTATACGGTGGGAACATACTACAAAAGGGTTATTGTCTCCAGAGGATTTCATACCGTTGGCTATTAAAGCTGGTTTACTTTCACAAATTACATGGTGGGTAATTGATAGCGTGTGTAAACAAATATCTCAATGGAAAAAAGTGAATCAATGGAAACTTGAATATGTTTCAATCAATGTGAATGCTCAACAATTTATAGAAAATGATTTTTCAAGAGAATTTATTAAAAAATTGGAAGAGTATGGATTAGAAACTAATGATATTATGATAGAAATTACAGAACGATCGCTGATCGATAATTTTGATAATACTCAAGATGTTATCAATGAGTTGCGTAACTATGGTGTTAAATGTGCTATCGATGATTTTGGTATAGGTTATTCATCTCTCTCTTATTTGAAAAAACTCTCTTTTAATACATTAAAAATAGATAAAGCATTTATAAAAGATATAGAGTCAAAGCCCAATGAACTACATCTTGTCTCAACTATATTAGATATAGGAAGACAGTTTAACTATAACATAGTTATAGAAGGGATTGAAACTGAAAATCAAAAAGAGTTGCTTCTTGGATTAGATGATAAACTTAGGTATCAAGGTTATCATCTTTCCAAACCTCTTCATGCAGAAGAGTTTAGTCAAATGTTTTTAAAATAGTTATATATTGAAAGTATATTTGGACTGAGATGTCATTAAAGATTTATTTAATCTGTTATCCTATATAATAAGTATGTTATAGTCAAAGAGATATTTTAAATATTATTTGTTGTGCCAAACTTGTTGTGAAGCAAGGACGGAAAGCCATGGGTCTTAATTTTAAGATCGCCAGGTTGCCAAATACCAATACGCGTGTATTATGTATTATTCTGCCTTTTTTCTACTTGTTTTAACTCTAAATCTTATTTAATTCAAACTTATTTTGTTGTGCCAAACTTGTTGTGAAGCAAGGACGGAAAGCTATGGGTCTTCAATAGGAAGATTGCCAAGCTGCCAAAATGAATTGTTACTTCTTTTGTGCAACATCCAATTACACTAAGGATTTTTATGAAAAGATTTCATACCCTGATAGGTATTATACTATCGTTAACACTAATGACACTCATCTCGGGATGTGGAGGGGGAGGTACTACTACTTCTTCAAGTACAGGAGAAGTTGTACTAAAGCTTACAGATGCTCCAATTGATGATGAAAATGTAAAAGGCGTTTATGTCACTTTTACAGCATTACGTTACCAATATGCAGACAGTAATGACAGTTGGCAGGATATAGATCTGAACGAATCAAGAACTATCGATCTACTTACTTTACAGGATGGAAATACTACTTTATTAAATCAGGTTGAGTTACCTGCAGGTGAGATAGCACATGTACGTTTTGTTCTTGACCTTGATAATTGTTATATCACATTTAATGATGATACGAATACTTCTTTAGAGTTAGAAGTACCAAGTGGTGCACAAACTGGATATAAGGCTATTGGTGGATTTACTATTCCAGCTGGTGGTACAGTGAATGTTACAGCTGATTTCGATGTTAGAAAATCGGTGACCGCAACTGGTAATGGTAGATATAAACTAAATCCTACTATTAAAATCATTGATAACATTGAAGTAGGTGAGATCAATGGTACGATGACTTTGGACGCAAATGGTTCTAAAGTGATTGTTTATGCCTATACAGATGGAAGTTTTGATGAGAGTGAATCAAATGCTACTAATAATTTTGGCAATTCAGTTTTAAGTACTGATGCTACAGATGGAAGTTATATATTACCATGGTTGACTACGGGAGTATATGATCTGATTGTGGTTGCTACAGACACGACAGGTGTATTTGAAAATATTTTAGGATATATCAATGATGTTACTGTTGAGACGGGTGTTACTACACCACAAGATATTACAGATGATACATTAGAGGATGCGCTTCTCTAGCTTAACTTATCCCCACTTTTTCGAGTGGGGAATCCAAAAATAAACTTATAAATCTAAAAAACGATCTGTCCATCCTGCTGCATACGTTTGATAATACCTTTTGCCATTTCATGTCCTTGATAGGCAGCTTTCCTACACCACTCTATAGCTTTCTCTTTATCTTCTTCACAACCTAAGCCCATATCATATAAGGCACCCAGATTAAACTGTGCTTTTGCATTGCCTGCCTGTGCCGCTTTTGAGAAGAGTATAAAAGCTTTTTTGTAGTCCTGGTGTACACCACGACCTTCTTTAAACATAGCACCTAGATTGTTGAATGCATCCATATTTCCACGTTTAGCTGCTTCTTCATACCAGAAGGCTGCTTCTGATTCATTTTTTTCACAACCTTCACCATTTTCAAGCATGAGGGCAACTTCAAATTGCGCCACAGGAACTTCTCTGGTTGCAGATTCAAGATAGTAGTCAAAAGCTTTTTTTGTATCTTGGTTTACTCCGTATCCTTTAAAGTATAGAAAACCTAGATAGTAGTATGAAGTTGGCTCTTTTTGTGCTTCTAGAGCAGTATAGAGTTCAAGAGCCTTATCGTACTCTTTTGCCAGTAATGCATTGTATGCTTCTTGTGCTAGAGGAGTCATTATACACCAAACCCTGTAAGTTCTGCACTTACTTTTTCTATCTTGCTTTGCGCATCTTCAAGTGCTTGTTTGTTTGTAGCAAGTACTTCTGCTGGTGCATTTGCTACAAACTTTTCATTGTTTAGCATACCACTTAATTTTTGTATCTCTTTTTCAAGCTTCTCTTTTTGTTTTGTAAGTTTGTTGATGATAGGTGTCATATCTATCTCACCTGTTGGAAGATAGACTTCTAAATTATCAGAAACATCAGTAATGGAGTTTTCAACTTTTGCATCTACAAATTCAATTTTTTCAACTTTAGCTAATTTCTGTATAAATGGACGAGCCATCTCTGTATCTATATTTCCATCTAGTTTGATGTATGCTTTTTCTATCTTAGAGTTACCCATGTCGATAACTACTTTAGCACGTCTTAGTGCAGTAATAGACTCTTCGATGATTGCAAACATATTTTCAGCTTCTATATCTCTGTTTATCTCTTTTGGAAAATTCATGACCATTAAAGAGTCACCGTCTTCTAGTGTTGTACCTGAAAGTTTATGGTAAAGATGATCAGAGATAAACGGCATAAATGGTGAAACCATTTTAAGTGTCTCTTTGAAGATCGCACCAAGCTCGACAATGCTTTCTCTGTCTGCTTTGGAGTACTCAATACCCCAATCACAAAACTCATTCCATACAAAGTTGTAAAGTGTTTTGGCAGACTCATCAAATTTATAAGATTCAATAGATGTACGAATCTTATCAACGGCAAGACTTAAACGGCTTTGCATATAGCGTCCAAGCGGTGTTTTAACTTCAACATCTTTGAGTTCCGGGAAAGTCTCTACATTAAGTTGCAAGTAATTTGTTGCATTGTAAAGCTTGTTGGTAAAGTTTCTAAACTGTTCTAGGTTTTTCGCACCCAGTTTGATGTCACGACCTTGTACAGCCAAGTATGCCAATGTGAATCTAATGATGTCTGCAGAATGTTCTTCAACCATATCAAGTGGATCAATAACATTTCCTTTGGATTTTGACATTTTTGCACCAGTCTCATCACGTACGAGTGCATGCATATAGATGTCTTTAAATGGTAGTTTTCCAGTAAAATGCTCACCCATCATCATCATTCTTGCTACCCAGAAGAACATGATGTCAAAACCAGTAATAAGCAGTGAATTAGGGTAAAAATCTTCCATGTCGGTATCATTATAAAGTTCAGTGAGTTTCCCGTTATTTCCCCAACCTAAAGGCGACATCGCCCATAAGGCTGAAGAGAACCATGTATCGAGTACATCAGGGTCTTGAGTCAACTTTTTTGATGTACATTTCGGACAGGCTTCAGGCTCATCTTCTCTGTCTGCCCATTGGTGTCCACAGTCATCACAGGTAAACACTGGTATACGGTGTCCCCACCAAAGTTGACGAGAGATACACCAAGGACGAAGTTCATCCATCCATGCTGTGTAAGAGTTGATCCAGTGAGCAGGGTGGAAGTTGTTGTGTTTTTTAGTCTCTTTGATAGAGTTTTCAGCGATCTTCTCACTCAAGAACCACTGTTGAGAGATAAAAGGTTCAACAATGTTCTTACATCTGTAACAGTGTCCTACTTGATGGATATGCTCTTCTATCTTTACTATATGTCCAGCTTCTTCAAGTGCTTTTACGATCACTGGTCTAGCTTCTAAACGCTCCAGACCTGCGAATTCTCCACAATACTCATTTAAGATCCCCTTTTCATCAAAGACTTTGATGAATTCTAAGTCATGTCTTTTACCTACAGCGTAGTCATTTTGGTCATGAGCAGGTGTCACTTTAACCACACCAGTACCAAACTCCATATCTACGTGTTCATCTGTAATCACTTTTATCGTTCTATCTGTCAGTGGTAAAAGTACTTCTTTACCTACGATATCACTATAACGCTCATCATCAGGGTGTACCATGATCGCAGTATCACCGAAGTAGGTTTCAGGTCTTGTTGTAGCTACTTCAAGCTCTCCTGATCCATCTGCAAATTTATAGATCATTGTATAGAATTTACCATTTACTTCATCGTGTTCTACTTCGATGTCAGAGAGTGCACCATCATGAGTACACCAATTTACCATGTAGTTATTTTGTGTAATTTTCCCTTCATCATACAAAGAAACAAACGCTTCTTTAACCGCTTCTTTCAGTCCTTCATCCATAGTAAAACGTTCACGTTTCCATGCAGGGGTAACGCCTAATTTACGCATCTGGTGAACAATATTCCCGCCACTTGTCTCTTTTTGGAGCCAAGCACGCTCAAGAAACTTCTCACGCCCTAATGCTTCTTTGGTAGTACCTTCTGCTAAAAGCTGTTTTTCAACGATGTTTTGCGTAGCAATACCTGCATGGTCAGTTCCCGGCTGCCAAAGTGTTTTAAATCCATCCATACGCTTATAACGCGTAATGATATCTTGAAGAGTAAATGTGAGAGCATGTCCGATATGTAAAGATCCTGTAACATTTGGAGGAGGCATCATAATAGAAAAGTTTTTCCCTTCCTCTTGGATGCTTTTATTACCATCAATTTCAAAATACCCACGATCTTCACAGAGTTTATAGTAATTATCTTCTACTTCTTTTGGATTATATGTTGCTTTTTTTTCAGTTGTTTCGCTCATCAGACTATCCTACATGATATTATATTGTCGCGATTATAGCGTAATGGTGCTTTTTGTTTTATGGGTCTATTTAAAAGAGGGGTGTTTTGTTTTTTTTATGCCATTGGATTATGGCTTTCCATGCTTCCTCTGCATTATCGACATAGGTTAATATATCTAGATCATGAGGATCTATGGCATCCTCTTCATATAAAAATTCAAAATCAATCATACGGTTCCAGTATTCTTTACCAAGCAAAATGACGGGTATTGGGGGACTTTTTTTTGTTTGTATCAGGGTTAATACCTCAAAGAGTTCATCCATGGTACCAAATCCACCGGGAAAGATGACTAGAGCTTTTGCTCTTTGCATAAAGTGTAGTTTACGCATAGCAAAATATCGGAACTGAAAACAGAGATCCGGACTGATGTATGGATTAGGAAACTGTTCATGGGAGAGATCAATGTTGAGACCTATAGATTTGGCTCCGACTTCACAAGCACCACGGTTTGCAGCTTCCATGATTCCCGGACCACCTCCTGTCATTAAAGTTACATGGCAATCTTCAGGTGTCTTACCACTTTTACCTACCAGTTGACCAAATTTACGAGCCTCATCATAGTAGATACTTTTTCTTACCATACTTTCAGCTCTTTTAAGTGCACTAAGAAGTGATTCTGAATGTGCTGAACTTTCCAACTCTTTTTCTATCTTTTTTAGTTCTTTCATCGCGGTGTCAAACTCAACGATACGTGCACTACCAAATACTACTATCGTATGGTCAATGCCCTGTTTTTGCATCTTGACTTCTGCTTTGAGATAGTCAAGCTGAAGTCTTACTCCTCTTGCTTCATCAGAGTAGATAAAGTTTTTATCTTCCTCTGCAACTTCAAAAGTAGGATCATTAATAATGGCTTTGATCTGCTTTAATGTTTCAGAATAATCATTTGACTTTTTTTTCATGCTAATATCCTCTATGAATATTATACATATTTTTTGAATGAATTACTTTGAATACTTTTTAATGTTATAATTTTTTATATTAATTTACAAAAGGTAAATCATGAAGAATATAGCCATACTTTGTTCTGGTGGTGATGTATCAGGGATGAATGCAGCGTTAAAACGTTTTGTTGAATATAGCATTGCGAAAGGACTAACACCGTATTTCGTAGATAATGGTTTTGAGGGTTTGATAGATAATAATATTTATCAGGCAGGCTACAGTGATGTTGCGGGTATTATTTCTCGTGGAGGAACGAAGATACATTCCTCCCGTTCAGAACGTTTTATGAAGCAGTCATATCGTAAACAGGCACTTGATAATCTTAAGACACATGATATAACTTCTTTGGTTGTTCTGGGTGGAGATGGTTCGTTTAAGGGGATGCAGGTACTGGGTGACGAGAGTGAAGGTATAAGCTTTAGCGGTATCCCCGCGACTATAGATAATGATATCGCCGGGACAGAATACTGTCTAGGAGTAGATACTGCACTTAATATGATCAAGTATGCTATCGACTCTATAAGAGATACGGCTTCATCATTTAGTAGAGCCTTTGTTATAGAAGCAATGGGAAGAGAGTGTGGGTACCTGGCATTGGTATCAGCGCTTACATCAGGAGCAGAGATGTGTCTTATACCGGAAATACCGTATGATCTAGACAACTATAAAGAAAGTTTTCAAAAACAGATCAAAGAGGGGAGAGAGTATTTCATTGCTGTTGTCTCTGAAGCTTTGAAAAAGTCAGAGGAGGTTGCTAAATGGTTTGATGAAGAGATAGGCATAGAATCTCGTATCATGGTACTAGGACACATACAACGTGGTGGAAATCCTACTGTTTATGACCGGCTCATGGCTTTTCATTTTGTAACGCAAGCTATAGATGTTTTACTCGAAGGGAATAAAAGCTCTGTTATCTGTTATAACGATGGTGGATTCAATCATAAAAAAATAGAAGAGGTAGCTTTTAAAAAATATCAAATAAAAGAAGATCTGTTAAAATTGGGAATGGAATTTGGGAGTCATAAATGAGATACTATTTATTGGTATCTATTGTATTCTTGGTTGCTGCTTGTGGTAAGCCATCGGGAAAAGTGATCGCTAATATCCCAGAAGCTTCTGGCATAAGTTACTGTAGTAAAGACGATACATTTATTGTTGCTAATGATGAAGGATCTTACTACGAGATCAATAGAAAAGGCAAAGTGCTTCGTAAAAAAAACTTAGGTAATTATGATCTTGAAGGTGTTGTGTGTGAAGATGAACAAATGATCTTTGCTCTTGAAAATAAAGGTATGTTAATAGTTGACAGACAAACAGGAGAAAAAAAGAAAGTGACTCTGAATACCATGTATAATGGGGAAAAGTTGCCTCTTTTTGATAAAAAATCAGGTGTGGAAGGCATAGCAAAGATAGGTAATAGGGTTTATCTGGCAAAACAATCCAATAAGAAAAAGAAATCTTTCATCGCTGTAGTGAAATTGACACCTTACCCCTCTAAAATTATTGATGTCATTGAACATCATGTCTCTGATACTGCGGGACTTACTTATCATGATGGATATCTTTATATGGTAAGTGATAAGGAAGATCTTTTGATCAAGTATGATCTTGATAAGAAAAAAAATGTACAAAAGATAAAATTAGAGAAAGGTGCCTGGGAAGGAATAGCATTTGATACTAAAGGTTTTGTTTATCTTGCAGATGATGATGGTCGTGTTTTAAAATATAAGAAAAAAACTTTAGGATTATAAATCCAAGAGGCTATCAAAAAGAGCATTATGCTCTTTTTGATAACCATAAATGCGTATAACTTTTATAAAAAATGATATTGATCAAAGCACCTAATATGGCTAAAGCTGTATCTTTATGTGCATCCCATATATCTCCCTGGGTACCTAAGAAAGCCATACCAAGTTCAGGATGTAAAATGACAGCGGCTAGCCACTCAAGCAGTTCATAGACCGTAGATATAAAAACTACCATTGTAAAGGTAAAAACTAGAGCGGTTCTAACTGTATTAGTACTCGAAGCGAGCATTTCAAACAGCATCCTGAAGGTAAGTAATCCAAAGAGAAAATGTACAAATCTGTCAAAATGGTTCCGTTCAAAACCAAAAAAGTGTGTAATAGCGTTGAAATGCTCCATCTCTGCATAGGTGTAATGTGATCCTAAAGAGTGCAAACTGGTAAATATAAGAAGTAAAATGAGACTTAAAAGAGTATAGTTATGTTTCTTATCCATCCATAGGATAAAAGGAAAAAATATGAATATCAATACATTTTCTAGAAGCCAATCTTGCGGATATTTGGGATTAATTGCCATGATGATCCAGACAACAATGTAAATAGCATAAACTAATTTATGTGATTTTGGCATATTTTCTCCTTCATCCTTTAGTATTCTATCATCATATTAGAAATTTTTTATTTAAAAAACTTAGCAAAGAGATAAAATAGAAGAGATAAAACGATACTAATAATGATCGAAGTTGTGATCGGAAAATAAAAGGAGAAGTTCTCTTTTTTGTAAGAAATATCACCGGGAAGTTTACCAAGATTAAAAGGAAGTCTGTCACTAAAGAGAAGCATGACCCCTATAATGATGATGACAATACCGATAAAGATAATACTTTTTCCTATTTCAGTCATGTTCATTCACTTTTCTTTTTATGATATTATAGGATAAATCTTTTTGAAGGCAAAATGATGGAGAGTATAATCATTAAAACAGGTGATATTACCAAAGAAAATGTTTGTGCCATCGTCAATGCAGCAAACAGTTCTCTTTTAGGTGGTGGCGGTGTGGATGGTGCCATTCATAGAGCAGGGGGTTCTGAAATCCTTGAAGCGTGCAAAAAAGTACGCAAAGAGATTTATCCTGATGGTTTACCCACGGGAGAAGCAGTAGCTACAAATGCCGGAAATTTACCAGCAAAGTATGTGATACATACTGTAGGACCGATCTATCATCAATGTAGAGAGAGTTGTGCTGAATTATTGGCATCATGTTACAAAAATGCACTTAATGTTGCTGTAGAGCTTGGGTGTAAAGATATTGCTTTTCCTGCTATATCTACGGGAATATACGGCTATCCTAAAGAGGAAGCTGCACGCATAGCTTATGAAACTGTTAATGGCTTTTTAGAGGATAGGCATGATATGAAAGTAAGTTTTGTTTTACATAACAATAAAGACAAAGAAATATTTATAAATACAATACAAGATAGTAAGTAAAAACATTCAATAAAGTATTGTTTCGTTAATATAATAACTATATAAAATAAAAGGAATATGATGTATCTTTTTACTTCTGAAGCTGTTTCTGCAGGACACCCAGATAAGTGTGCCGATATTATTGCCGATACTATCGTTGATACGCTAATACAACTTGATCCTGATTCAAAAGTGGCAACAGAAGTGTTTATCTCTGGCAAGCATGTAATCATAGGTGGTGAAGTGAAAACCAAAGTTTCTCTTGATTCTACATTTTATGAAGAGATCGTCCAAAAAGCATTTAAGCAAATAGGCTATCCTGAAGTTGGATTTGAGAGAGGAGAAACCTTTTTCCCTGACGAAGCAGAGATTCATACTTATGTCAGTACACAATCTCCAGATATTACTATGGGAGTGGTTAAGGCAGATAATGAGATAGGAGCAGGAGATCAAGGGATGATGTTTGGATATGCAAGCTCTGAACGAGATGATTATATGCCTATAGCCTTCTCCTATGCTCGAGAGATACGAGATGTACTGTATGACTATGCACTTAAACATCCAGAGACTTTTGGTGTAGATATGAAAACAGAAGTTGTGATGGATTACGGCACGAAAGAAAATTTCGATAATTGTAAACCACAGCACATTGCAAAGATCATCGTGGCAATTTCACATAACAAAGATATCACACAAGATGAAGTAAAGAAATTGGTCAAAGAGATCATTAAAGAGAATGTAAAATTTGAAGCAGGGCACTTTGATGAGAAGAACATAACGTTTTATATAAACAATACAGGAAGATTTGTTATACATTCACCTATCGCAGATTCTGGTTTAACAGGTAGAAAAGTGGTGTGTGATACTTATGGTGGTTATGCACCCATCGGAGGTGGATCACAAAGCTCTAAAGATTACACGAAAGTGGATAGAACTGCTCTGTATGCTGCGAGATGGCTGGCTAAACACATCGTTGCAGCAGGATTGGCTAAAAAAGCACTGGTTCAGCTCTCATATGTGATCGCTGAACCTAGACCTGCTTCTGTGACTGTAGATACACAACATACGGGTCTAACAGAGATGAAAGATGAGGAACTCTCTCAGATCATTGCGGAGAAGTTCCCTCTTACTCCTAGATGGATCACGCAGAAGTTTGGACTGGATCGTCCAAGTAAAGAGCGTTTTTTGTATGCTGACATCGCTGCAAAAGGGCAGATAGGATATGCAGAGTATCCTTGGGAAGCTCTAGATGAATTAGAGTGGTTTAGCTCTTTGAAAAGTTAAGACTTTTTAAATACTGCAAGCAGCATTCATCTTATACTCTCCAAGATCTTTACCTTTAAGATCGATGACATGTACAGCACATGCAAGACAGGGATCAAAAGAGTGAAGTACCCTTAATACCTCTAATGGTTTAGAAGGGTCTTCAAGTTTTATGCCTACAAGAGCCTCTTCATAAGGACCCCTTTGATCTTTACCGTCTTTAGGAGAAGC
>NZ_JBFENQ010000034.1:0-13999 GCF_041551015.1 Sulfurovum sp.
GCAGATGCATATTCTGCTATCACCACGTTGATACTTCCATAACGTGTATTACTCTGATGGTGATCGATATTGATAATATCCCTGTTTTTTAGGTCAAACCCTAATCTATCTACACTTCCACAGTCACAAGAGAGTATCAAGCTGTCTGTGTAATCCATATGGTGCTTGATCTTTTTAAAGTTTGGTAAAAAGTCAAGATATAAAGGTAAGGCTGTTGAAGCATTCACAATTTCAACTTTTAACCTTTTATCCTTACTTAAGAGTGCATAGATTCCTAATGCTGTACCCAAAGTATCGGCATCGGGATTTAGGTGCGAAAGTATGGTGATAGAATGTGCAGATTCTATCTTGTTTTTAACTTCATCATAGGGAAGACTCTCAAGTATCATTTTATTCTTTCATGGTTTAATTCATACAGTCTGAAATTATATACAAAGAGTGTTAATAAAGTGTTACTACTCTACCTTCATAGACAAATCTATCCAATTTGCCTGATGAATGACTGCTCCTGAACTAATGGCATCCACTCCAGTGCTTGCAATTTCTTCAATCGTCTCAAGTGTTACATTACCACTGGCTTCCAGTAAGGTATGCGGATAATTCTCATTTCTGTATATGACAACCTCCTTGGTCTCTTCTATCGACATATTATCACACATCACTATATCTGCTCCGGCTTCCATCGCTTTTTTTGCCATATCAAAAGTTTCGCACTCTATCTCAACTTTTGAGGTAAAAGGAATTTTTTGTCGTACTTCTTGCATAAAAGTATCTAAGTCATCTATGGTCTGAAGGTGTGTGTCTTTCAGCATAAGGCAATCATCAAGCCCCATACGGTGATTGATCCCACCTCCACAGCGTACTGCATATTTTTCAAACTCACGAAGCAAAGGTCTTGTTTTTCTTGTATCCAATAACTTCACTCCCGTATCTTTGATAGCATCTACATACTTAGCCGTCAAAGTAGCTATAGAACTTGCATGAAGTACCATGTCCAAAATGGAACGTTCCAAAGAAAGAATCGTTTTTGAGTCTCCTGAAATAAATAGAAGTTTTTCACCCTTCACAAAACGACTGCCATCAGAGACTTTCCACTCCAATGACAAGTCATACATCTTTGCAAAGGTCTCAACATACTCTTGTCCTGCAAACACGCCATCACTCTTAGCTATAATATATGCTCTTATCGATTTACCTGTACTGATACGGGAAAACAGGTCCCCACGTCCTAGATCTTCAGCGACTAAAGCCTTTAAAAATGTCTCTTTTAACATTATTTTATCGCCAACATACGTTCTAATGCCAAATTCGCATACTCTATCGTGTGAGGATCCACCACGATCTCATTGATAGGCTTATTGTCCTCTATCGACTTTAAAGTATTATAGAGGTCTTCCAACGTTGTTTCATTCATTGTAGGACATTCTGGTTTGGTTGACGAGAGTACATAGGTGTTGCCTTTTCTCATTCTGTTGACAAGATTATACTCTGTTCCAATGGCTACCTTTTGTTCAGGGTCAAGGTCATTGACGTACTTGATAAGCTGTGAGGTAGAACCTGAAAAATCTGCAGCAAGTACAACACTTGGGTCACACTCAGGGTGTACCGCGATTTTGATACCAGGATACTTGTTGCGATAGAACTCTACGTCATCAACAGTAAAAAGTTGGTGTACAGAGCAGAAACCATTAAAACAGATAATATCTGCTTCTTTAGGGTCACACTCTTTTCCATCTACCTCTACTCCTATCACACAAGACTTCAATCCCATCTGTATCGCAAAATTCTGCCCTAAACATCTATCTGGTACAAAGAGGATCTTTTTTCCGCTTTCCAAGCCTTTTTCGATGATCTTGAATGCATTTGATGAAGTACATACCAATCCGCCCATTTCACCTACTTTTGCTTTGACTGAAGCATCAGAGTTGATATAGGTGATCGGTAAAATGTTTTCTTTAGCAATACCTCTGTCCACCATATACTGTACAGACTCATCAAAATAAGAGCCATCCATCATACGTGCCATGGCACAACATGCTATCTTTGGCATAAGCACACGTTTTTCCGGTGCAATGACCTTTACACTTTGGCCCATAAACCCAACACCACAAAAAACGACCCAGGGATTTGTATCGGCCTGACATCTGCGTGCCAACTCAAGACTATCACCGACAATATCTGCCATTTCAAATACTTCATCACGCTGATAATAATGGGCAACGACAGTTACATCCAATTCTTTTTTCAGTCTGTTAATTTCAGCTTTGTAATCAATACTCATTTATATCCTTCAGGAATTGAATCCTCTCACTAATCTGGCTATTTTATCAAAATTCGGATAAAATTGCACTATTCAAGCACTTATAACATTTTCAAGATAAGTGCAGTATAAATTTTAATTGTGGACTGATCATGGACTTTTTAACGAATCAAAATATTTTACTCTATCTTGCGGCATATCTTATAGCTGGCATTCCATTTGGATACCTACTGGCTAAAAAGTTTGCAGGTGTGGATATTAAAGAAGCTGGTAGTGGGAATATCGGTGCAACCAATGTACTTCGTGTTGTGAAGGAACAAGACCCAAAACTAGCTAAAAAACTAGGTGCCATCACACTCTTTTTGGATGCTATAAAAGGTGTGATTGTCATACTATTAGCGAAAATGCTTGGTGCACCAGAAAGTGTACTTTGGACCATCGCAGTACTGGCTGTTGTAGGACACTGTTTTTCAGCATTTTTATTTTTTGAAGGGGGAAAGGGTGTAGCCACTGGTTTTGGGGTTCTGCTCGTCATGATGCCCATCCCTGCACTTATAGCTATTGTTGTATGGCTAGGAGCTGCAAAAGGCTTAAAGATCTCATCACTCTCCTCACTCATAGGACTCATTGCTTTCATTATAGCCTCTTACGTGATCTACCCTGAAGTGCCTGGCATTGGTTCTCATGCACCTATTTGGATCATTGCATTTATCATCTTTTATAAGCATATTCCAAATATCGTAAGGATCTTTAAAAAAGAGGAAGGCAAAGTTTAAAATGACTATCCACATAGAAGATCTGACCTTTGATGTTATCATTGGTTTACTTGATTTTGAACGCGATAAGCCACAACGTGTCATCATTAATCTGGAAGCTTCTTATAATTACAACGATGATAAATTTATTGATTATGCAGATATGGTACTTTTGATACAAAAAGAACTCAAAGAAAAACGCTATGAACTTTTAGAAAATGCCCTTATAGGACTCAAAGAGGTACTCTATACAACCTATCCAGATCTTCAAACACTCTCACTCAAAATATCTAAACCGGATATTCTAGTTGACTGCACTGTTTCCTTAAGCAAAACTTGGAATTTTTAAATTTTTTTAAAAAAGCATTATTTTTATGTTATAATATTAAACAAATCTTAAAGTTAAAAAAGGTTCATTTATGAGAATATTAATCATAGAAGATGATGTGACACTTAGTAAGAGACTTTCTGAGACGCTTACAGAGGAAGGTTATCAGAATGATGTCGCTGAAAATCTAGGGGATGCAAGGTATTATCTTGATATCCGAAACTACGATCTAGTACTGCTTGCCTGGTCATCAGATAATGATAAGAGTTTAGATATCATCTCCACTATCAAAACAGAAGCACACAAAACATCTGTAATCGTTCTCTCTGAACGCGAAGACAAAGAAAGTGAGATCAAAGCACTTAGATCTGGTGCAGATGACTTTATCAGAAAACCTCTTGACTATGATATTTTGCTGGTACGTATTGAAGCCAAACTACGATTTGGAGTTTCCAACATTATCGAAATAGAAGACCTTATCATCAATCCAGAAGAGGAAAAAATCATTTTTCAAGGTGAAGAGATAGAACTTAAAGGTAAACCATTTGAAGTTCTCACGCATTTAGCAATGCATAAAGATCAGATCGTTTCTAAAGAGCAACTGCTTGATGCCATCTGGGAAGAACCGGAACTTGTGACACCTAACGTTATTGAAGTCGCTATCAACCAAATCCGTCAAAAAATGGATAAACCTTTAGATATAACCACGATCGAGACTGTTAGAAGACGTGGTTATAGATTTTGTTTTCCTAAGAAAATCTCTTAGTCATTTAGCGCCATACCACCTTTTTGGCGCCTTCCTATAATGTGGTTTAAAACCTCTCATCCTAAAACCAAAGCTATTCTTTTTTATGATGGTACTTGTGCATTTTGTCATGCTATTGTTCGTTTTGTAGTGCTCAGAGACAAGCATGATTTACTAACTTTTTCTTCTCTTCAGGGAGAGACTATCAAAAAAACAAATATTAAGATACCTGATTTTGACACTATCATACTACAGGTACATAATGGAGAAACACTCTATAAAAGTGATGCAGCCATTGCTCTATTTGAACGTTTGGGTGGTGTTTGGTTCATACTTGCAAAAATAGTCAAGATCATTCCTAAAATCATACGTGATATTATGTATGCTTTCATAGCAAAAATACGATACAAATTGGCAGGTAAAATAGAAGATAAAACATGCCCTCTTTTGCCACAAAACTACCAAAGTAAAATTTTATTATAAATTCACAGATAATTTAACTTAAGCATAAGCTTTCTTCAGTTATAACTCGTATAAATAACATATATACGAGGAAACCATGGCATTAATTATAGATGACGAATGTATCGCATGTGATGCATGTAGAGAAGAATGCCCTAATGAGGCCATTGAAGAAAATGATCCAATTTATTTTATAGATCCAGATAGATGTACAGAGTGTGTAGGTCATTTTGATGAGCCTCAATGTATTGCAGTATGTCCAGTAGATTGTATCATTCCCGATCCTGATAATGTTGAGAATGTGGAAGAGTTAAAATTTAAATATGACAAACTGCAAGAAGAAGAGTAGTTAGTCAATGGCAAAAAGAACTGCTATCATTGATATCGGTTCAAACTCTGCAAGACTTGTTATCTTTGAAAAAACAAGTCGTTACGGCTTTCACCTTATTTGTGAACAGAAATCCAAAGTTCGCATTGGTGAAGGTGCTTATGAAAAACAAGGTTATCTTCAACCTATTGGTATAAAAAGAGCTTATCTCACTTTAAAATCCTTCCTTCACACTATAGACAAATATCAGGCAAACAAAACACTTTGTGTTGCTACATCTGCACTTAGAGATGCACCAAACGGAAAAGAATTCGTCCATTGGATAAAGCAAGAACTTGGTCTTTCCATTAAAATCATCGATGGTAACAAAGAAGCCAAATACGGTGGGATCGCTGCAGTCAACTTACTTCCTATAAATGAAGGGATCAGTATAGACATTGGAGGTGGATCATCCGATATGTCACTCATTAAAAATGGGCAGATCGTAGATACCTATTCACTCAATCTTGGTACAGTAAGACTTAAAGAACTATTCTTTGACAAAAGGCTCACACCCTCAGAGATAAACGAGAAAGCAAAAGCATATATACAACATGAGTTAAATCAACTTCCAGAGCATTTTATACATACTCTAGCTATTGGCATAGGGGGTACAGCAAGAACACTCTCTAAGGGTATTATGAAGCGAGCTACATATCCCTTAGATAAGCTACATGCATTTTCCTATAATGTGCAAAATCATAAAGACTATCTTGAGGCTATTCCTCTTTCAAGTGCAAAAAATCTCAAACGGTTCGGATTGCAGAAAAACCGTTATGATACTATAAGGGAAGGCACCCTCATATTCAACGAAATAATTGCCCATATCGGTGCAGAATCTGTCATTTCAAGTGCTGCAGGGGTACGAGAAGGAGTATTCTTAGAACAACTCCTTAGAGAAGATAATCTGAAGTTTCCAAGCACCATCAATCCAAGTATTGTTTCTATCTTGGATAGATTTAAACCTTTGGTCATTATAGAGAAAAAACGGAAAACAAAACTCAAACTTGCTTCTAATCTCTATACTGTCATGCAAAAAGATATAAATGATAACAAAAGCTATGAAAAAGAGCTTCTGTGGGCAGTAAAGCTCTCGAGTATTGGACAAACACTTACTATTTACAAATCACATCAACATGCTTTCTATATAGCTATGCAAGAACTAAACTATGGTTTTACACATGAACAGATACTCCTTATATCCTTGCTGTTACGTATGAATGGTAAAGAGCTTCTTAACAAACCTCTATTTGCACACTATGAACCACTTCTTCCGGAAAAACAAACACTGCTTTGGTTAAGTTTTATCTATACACTGACTGTATTTCTACATGAGTCATCCAACAGTGCAAATATTACATTTAGCTATGAGAACAAAACACTGCGAATCTTCTCTGACAAACCCCTGTATCTCTCCAAAGAAAAGATCAAAGCCTTAGAAAAGCCTATACCGTTTGCCATTATTATAGAAGATGAAAGTAAATTACCTAAAAATAAAAAGTTGGGAATTTAAAATATTTTGTAGAGAGCAAGGAAAAATCCTTGCCCTTTCATAGGAGTAATTCTAGAACTTTGTTCCCATAGAGAACTCAAAGATTGCTGTGTTGTCATACGATTCCTCATCGATAGGATAAGCAAATACGAGATTGATCGGTCCAAATCCTGACTGCCATTCTACAACAACACCCGTTGATGATCTTGTGACTTCATTAAAACTATCCCAACCGATCATACCGTAATCATAGAAAAATGCCAGTCTCATCTTCGCTGCCTCAGAGAGGGGTATACTAGCTTCAATACTTGTCGAAGCTCTATGTTTACCTCCTTTAAGTCCACTATACGGATCACCCTCAATATTGAATGGAGCAAGAGAATAAGGGTTATATCCTCTCACAGATCCTATACCACCCAAAAAGAGCCTCTCCGCGATTGGAAGATATGTATCCTTATCTGTACTGATTGTTGTAAGCCTTCCTTTTAAACGCAAAATAAGATCATAATCTATCCAATCTTCCAATCCATAATAAAGCCCTACTTTTGCACTTGTTTTTAAAAGATTTGCATATCCGGAAGGATATTCAATTAATTCAGTTGCATTTAAATCATCACCGTCCAATTGTGCATACTCAAGATTCAGAGCTGCGATCATTCCTTCTCTTGGTGTATAAAAATCATCTGTGTTATCAAAACTGATGCTGGTAAAAAGTGAAGTCTTTTTATACTGGTCATTATAAAGATTAAAATAATAATTATCAAACAGTGTAGTATTTGTATCATTGATTGTTGACTTGTTATCGACATACCCCATCCCTACAGAAGCATGGAAATATCTATAGAATTCTCGACCTACGTTCAGGGATCCACCTAACTGGTCTTGCGTATAGTCAATATACTCATACTCTTTTTTATAAAGACTGAGTCCCAAACTGTACATGCTGTCCCACACTTTTGGATTGACAAAAGAGAGATTGTAATTTGTTGAGATTTTTGATATTTCAAAACCTAAGGTTGTGTTGATACCTGAACCAAAGAAGTTTCTGTCAGAGATAGAGGCATTAAGCATTAAACCCTCATAACTTCCATAACCACCACCTGCAGAGATAGTACCCGTAGATGTCTCTTTTACTTTCACAAGAAGATTGATCTTATTCTCTGAGATCCTCTGACTCTCGACATCAATTTTTTCAAAGAATCCTGTTCTTCCCAATGCATTCTTTGAATCTTTAAGATCTCTGGCACTGAACTTGTCTCCAGGTGCCAGATAAATATAACGGCGGATTACTCTGTCTTTTGTTGTGTCGTTACCAGAGATGATCACATCATTGATCGTCACAATTTCTCCTGGTTGAACCACATAATTAAGGTTAATGACCTTCTTTTCCGGGTCTTTATGCATCTGTGGGGCAACTTTTACAAATGCATAACCAAGATTACCTACTTCTTCTTCCAAAATACTTATATCTTTTCGCATACGCTTAATGTTAAATATCTTACCTTCTTTAAGTCTAAGGTTGTCTTTTAGATCTTTGGTATTAATCCCTTCAACCTCTTGTGTGATCCCAACAGTTCCTACACGATATTGCAC
Source organism: Sulfurovum sp. (assembly GCF_041551015.1). GTDB lineage: Bacteria > Campylobacterota > Campylobacteria > Campylobacterales > Sulfurovaceae > Sulfurovum. The sequence goes on from NZ_JBFENQ010000034.1 coordinate 8,003, forward strand.
ACCCTCAACCACTTGATAATCTACTTCTGCCTTATATGAACCAAAGTCTACTCTCATCAAAGGTTGACTCACATAAGCATCCAAGTAACCATGTCTCATATAAACATCTTTTACTCTGTATGCATCATATTCGAGCTGATCTACCGTAGCTTCTCCACTATTCCTCCAAGGCATCCAACCAAGCCAATCTTTCTCTTTGTTTGCAAGATCTAGTTCAAGATCATTTTGAACCAACTTCTCTGCACCAACAAAGTTCTGTTTTTGGATAATGATCTTTTCACCTTTGTTTACATCAAATACAAGAGAAATACTGCTTTCTCCTACAGGTGTGGTAGTAATATCTACAACCGTATCATAATATCCTTGACTCTCCAATTTCGAAATAAGTGTTCTTTTTGCTCTCTTCACACGTCTTTCATCATATAAATCACCTTTTTTAAGGCCAATGCCCTCTAAAAGTTTTGTACCGTCATCACCTGATCCGTACCCTTTAATGTCAACGTTCGCAATAGCCAATTTTTCTTCAAAATGATATATAAGTACACCACCTTGCTGATCTACCCATACATCTTTAAAGTAACCCTGTGAGAAAAAGTTTTTAATAGAGTCATTTATTTTTCCAGCATTTATCTCTTCACCCACACGGATACCTGCAATCTCTTTTGCAGTAGTTGGAGAAAGATGTGCAAGTCCTTCAAATTTAATCTGTGTAACTTTTTGGGCTGAAAGGAGTGAACCTATGAGTATCCAAGAAAGAAGTATCTGAAAAATTGCTATCTTTTTGATCATAATGAGCCTTAGTATAATTTGCTAATATTCTATCTGTTTTTCAATAAGAATCTGATAATAAACAGAGAAATCATGCTATACTCTTTCAAAAAATCAGGTGGGTATATTATGGCTATGATCAAAGTCGGTATAGTTGGTTTAGGACTTATGGGCGGATCTTTAAGTCTTGCCCTTAAAAAGCATTCAAAAGAGTACTATTTTATAGGTCTGGACCATAATGAACGTCATTGTTCCGAGGCGCTTGAACTAGGTCTTGTAAATGAAATTTGTACCTCCACTGAAGCACTAAAAAGTTGTGACATCATCTTTCTCAGTATTCCAGTGGATGGCATTATCTCTGTTGTCCAACAGTTAGGTGTTTTAAGTGATGCATGTACTGTCATTGATCTAGGAAGTACAAAAGAGAAGATCTCCCTTTCTATCCCTTCTGATATTCGACATAATTTTGTCGCGGCACACCCCATGACAGGTACCGAAAAATTTGGTCCTACTGCTGCACTTGAAAATCTCTACACCGGTAAAGTCGTTGTGCTTTGTGACCTTGAAAAAAGTGGTGAGCATCAACAAAAAGTTGCTAAAAAGCTTTTTACTGATATTGGTATGAATATCGTCTGTATGGGTGCCAAGGAGCATGACAGACATGCAGCCTTCATCTCTCATATGCCCCATGCACTTTCATATGCATTAGCTAACTCTGTGATAAAACAAGAGGCTGCAGAAAGTATTATCGCACTTGCAGGCGGTGGTTTTAAAGACATGAGCCGTATCGCAAAATCTTCACCTAATATGTGGGAAGATATCTTCAGACAGAACAAAGCTAATGTTCTAGAAGCAATAAACTCATTTCAATCAGAACTTAAAAAGTGCCAAAAGATGGTAGAAAATGAGGAATGGGAGACATTGAATAATTGGATGAAAGAGGCCAATACACTACATGATATTTTAGACTAGACTACAATCTGTAGTCTAAAACCTCACTCATGCAACTCTTTTTGTCTTATCTATAACGCTCCACCATCTCTTTGAGTACTTTTTTATCTATCTGCACATCCTTATTACCATTTTTACGGGCATAAAGTTTACGTACCATCTCTTCAATTTGGACATCTTCACTCATATGCCCATAGAGTATCTTCAGTGCTTCTGACTCCTTGTAAGGGCTTATATTGCGACTTTTGAAACTAGGCCGCCATCGAAGAACAAACATGAATAGCATTCCTGAACCAAAGGCTACCGCCAACATCCACCATGCTGCACTTTTTATCTCTACTTGTTTTTCTACTATCACGTCATTAGTCTGTGAAGGTTGTAACATCTTTGTTTGCACCACACCATTTGTATCCGGTTTCAAAGCCGATGAAGAGGCAGCAGATGATTTTTTAATGGTAATATCATAAGCATTCACAGTAAGCTCTTTCATCTGTTTATCTTTTGGTATTAACATAGAAAAACTTCGTGTTGGGATTTTAAAATCCTCTTCTGAAATAAAGACAAAACTTTTACTGTAGCTGCTATAAAGCGCTCCATCTACAATTTTCGTTTCTACTTTAGCCTCATCACTATACACTGTTACACCATCTATCTCATATTTAGGAAATTCAAAACTTTCCAGGTTACCCTTCCCCTCTATTTTCACTGTGAGATTGACTGGTTTATTGGCTTTTACCTCTTGTGCATCTATCGTAGTATCCACAGTAAAGTCACCTACAAGGTCACTCTCTTGTGCCTGAGGTAAAACTTCTATCTGCAAACTGTTAGATGCTATCTGTTTCCATTTTGTTCCAAAAGTCATACCAAAAATATCTCTTCTGCTTCTATCTGCTACACCGACTTTGGCATGTGCAGGAGTTGCTGTAAAATTTCCCTCTTGTTGTGCTGTGAGGATATATCTTACTTCCTGTACTTGATAATTACCCTTGATATAGGCATTTTGATCTCCACCTTCTGTCACGATAAAGCCTGGAAAACTAGGGGCCGTATATTGTATATCCTGTGATAACCTCACACCGTTCTTTAAAGAAAAATAGACTGTTACCATAAGTGATTCACCCACCATGACCTTCGTTTTATTGGCACGCATCTGCAACGAAAACATATCACTGCTTTGTCCTACAGGTGCGTTGGATTTAACTATCTTTATCTCAATGGGTTGTGTTTTATAATTCTTGCTATCTATCTGTACTTCGTAAGAGGGGATTGTCACATTTTGATTGGGAATAAATGTATACGTTTTTGTTGTAGTATGCTGACTTTTCATTTTCCCGTTTATGTAACTATAGGAGCTACTGCTTCCAGAATTAGTACCAATGACACTATGTCCATCGATCATTTGAATATCTGGAAATTTCGCGTCATCCCCTGTAGCCTTAATCTGTAATTGAACAGGATTACCACTTACTACTTCTGTACTGGATACAATGGCTTCTACTCCATCGGCCCATACACACTGTAACGCAAATGTTATAAGCAATACTACTTTACCAAGGTTTCGCATCTTCATTCCTTTCACCTTTTTTACCTTCACCCATCTGATACATCATTGTAGGTGTGTTTTTCTGTCCCATCTTTTTCATAAGACGTTTTAACTCTTGCTCTTTGAGCTTTTCTTCTTTACTTTTTTTCTTTTCTGCTTCAGACTGAGAGCTTTCTTTCTCACCTTCTTTTTCTTGAGGTTTCTTCTCTTTTTGAGAGTCAGATTTCTTTTTCTCTCCCTCTTTTTTCTTATCTTCCTCTTTCTTTTTACCGTCTTTTTCATCTTTTTTCTGTTGATCTTCTTTCTTCTTTTGGTCTTCTTTTTTCTTCTCTTGCTCTTTTTGATTTTTATTTTGTTTTTGATCCTGGTTTTGTTTATCGTCTTTATTTTTATCTTTGTCGTTCTTTTTATCGTCTTTTTGATCTTGCTTCTTTTGCTCTTGTTGCTTCTTTTCTTCTTCTTTTTTCTTCTGTTCTTTAGCTAACTCAAGGTTAAACCTTGTATCTTCATCCTCTTTAAGTTCCAAGGCTTTCTCATACGATTCTATGGCTTTGTCCCACTCTTTTTTCTGGAACTGACTGTTACCTATGTTATGCAATCTAGTAGCTTCATCTATACCTTCTGCCTTGTCATACGCTTCTATGGCTTCATCATATTTTTGACCTTTATAAAGCGCATTTCCTATGTCATACTCTTTTTGAGAACTTTTTACCTCTAAGCTCTTTAACAATGCCGCACTTTTTCCATACTCTTTCGCTTCATATGCCTGATTTGCTTCTTGTATCGTTTTAAAGTCAGTCAGTCCGGCATGGAGTAAAGCACCACTACCTAGCATCAATAAAATCAATCTTGTCATACTGCTCTCCTTCTAGGCATCGAACTAAATGCGATCAACAAAAACAACAGTCCCACCCCTAACGGATAGTAAAAATACTCAACTCGCTCTTTGATAGTCACTGCACCCTGCTGCTGATTTTTGTATTTGCCTCTGATTACAGAAACCAATTGTTCTATATCTTCTTTTCCTGTACTGGCTACGACGTATGCACCATCATTCTCCTTGGCCACTTCACCCAAGGCATCATTTCTTTGCGTGATCGCTATCGTACCATCTTCAAGACTAAAAGGCTTGCCATTTTCATCTATCACTGGAGCTCCTTTCTCTGTCCCTACAAGCACCACATAAAGATCGATCTTGTTTGCTTTGAGTATTTCTGTAAAGCCTTCTATAGCTTTCTCATCTCCACCATCAGTGAAAAGTACCATGATCTTAGGCTTTTTTTCTTCGAGTAAAGAAGAGGCCAATTCACCTAACGCTGAGAAATCAGTAGCCCCCATGTTGATGTATGAGTCATCTACTCCTTCCACCATCATTTTCAAAGTATCTTTGTCACTTGAAAAAGGTGCTAAGACAAAAGGACTGTATGCAAATGCTGCCACCCCTATCTCATCACTTGGCATGGCATCGAAAAGTGCATTCATCTTCTTTTTGGCAAAAGTCAAACGGTTAGGATAGACATCCGTACTTCGCATAGAACCGGAGATATCCAATGCAGTTAGCAGAGTCAATCCTTGTACCTCTACGGTTTTATCACCTTTTTCTATCACTGGTCTGGCCATCGCAACAATCATCAAAAAAAGTGCTAAGAGCATTAGTATGTTGCGTACTATCAAAGGCATACTTTCATCTGTTGCACTCAAACGCTTCAGTACCTTTTCATCAAAGATACGAGCTAGTCTCTCTTTGTTTGTTGAGATAAGAAATGCAAAGATAACAAAAGGAACGATTAGCGCCCAAAAAAATTGTGGATTTACAAAACTCATCTTTAGACACCTTTGCTGTTTCTAAAATAGATAAAAAGCAATAGGCTCAATATGGCTAGAAAGAGTGGGTAGATGTACAAATAAGTATGCTGTACGATCTTCTTATCATCGATCTTCGTTGCCTCAAGTTTGTCTATCTCATCATAAATTTGCGAAAGTGTTGTCGCATCTTGTGCACCAAATGCCAATCCTTTTCCTGCATCTGCGAGTGCTTGCAAGTACTGTCCATTATAATCTCTCGGATCTCCTACGCCGATAGCATAAAGTTTGATATCACGATTTTCTATAAGACTTTTCACATCCCCAAACGGTACTTTACTCATATTGTCTATACCATCTGTAAGCAGTATGGCTATCTTAGATTTGGCTTTACTTTTACTCAACAGATTATAACTCTGCACCACTGCATCATTGATCGCTGTTCGTTTTCCTGCCATACCCATCGATTGCATTTTCGTAATATCTGTTAAAAACTTTTTTTCAAATGTAAGCGGCGATGCGATAAAAGCAACATCTGCAAAAGTCACCATACCGATACGGTCATTTTCTCTTTTTTCTATGAAGTCACCCACCACTTCTTTTACGACATCAAATTTGTTTCTCCATGGATCAGATGGATCAAATCCACGTTGCCTCATGGAATCACTCGAATCAATGATCAACACGATGTCTCGTCCCTCTTTTTTAGAATTCGTGTAACTCTTGGTGATCACAGGTGAAGCTAAAGCGATGACTGCTGATGTAATACCTATCCATTTTAAGACTGATAGTAGTGATGATTTACCTGCACTCTTGACCATAAGCGTTTTGACATGGGGAAAAAAGATAGCACGGCTTCTCTCTTTACACCAAATACTACATAGTATAAAAAGGAAGATGACCCCTAAAAGATATGGATACTCAAAATTAAA
>NZ_JBFENQ010000035.1:0-13980 GCF_041551015.1 Sulfurovum sp.
AATATCTCGGCGATCTTTTTTAAGTGGGAACGTTTCTTGGCGTTTATCAATAAAGAGTATGATCGGTTTGATCATTACCAGGCACGTGTAAGTTTTGCACGTGCAAAAGAGTATGAGTTTATTTTACCCAGTAAACATAAACGTATCAAATTACAGGATTTTGCACATCCTGCTATAGAGAACCCCGTACCCATTACCATGGATTTCTCTAAACAGATCATGCTTGTCACAGGTGTTAATGCCGGTGGTAAAACGATGTTACTCAAGTCAATGCTCTCAGCTGTCTACATGAGTAAGTATCTGCTTCCTTTTAAATGTAATGCAGCACAAACTGAAGTGGGGCACTATAAGAGCATAGAAGCGGTCATAGATGATCCTCAATCTGTGAAGAATGACATTTCTACTTTTGCAGGACGTATGCAGGAGTTTGCAAAACTCTTCAACAAAGAAGATGCCATTGTAGGAGTCGATGAGATAGAGCTGGGTACAGATAGTGATGAAGCAGCCAGTTTGTTCCGTGTGATGTTGGATGAATTGCGAAAAAAGGGTATTACCTTTATCGTGACAACACACCATAAGCGTTTGGCTTCACTAATGGCAAGTGATGATGAGGTAGAACTCATTGCAGCACTCTACGATGAAGAGCAAAGAGTACCTACCTATACCTTCTTACAGGGAAGCATCGGAAAGAGTTATGCTTTTGAAACAGCACAACGGTACGGAATACCTGTAGCCATAGTCAACAAAGCAAAAGAGGTTTATGGTGAGGACAAAGAAAACCTCAATGAACTTATAGAAAGATCTACCTCACTTGAACGTGAAATGCGTATGAAAATAGCTAAGATAGATGATGAACTAAAGTCAGTAGAGAGACAAAAACAAAAACTTCTTGATGAAGAGGTGAAGCTTCAGGAGAGTCATAGAAAAGCGATTGCAACACTTGAGAATCGTTATAATGCAGCGACAAAAAAGGCAAGAGAAGCTCTCAAAGCACAAGAATCAACAGAAGGTAGACGTCTGCTTAATGTGGCACATCAGCGTAAAGACTTCAAACAAAAAGAAGTAAAATTAAAAGATGAAATACCACTTAAAGAAGGCGATAAAGTGAAGTATCGTTCTCATAAAGGTGAGATACTCGCAATCCGCGGAAAAGATGCTACAATCATCGTAGATGGCTTGAAGATGAGAGTACCTCTGGGACAACTCAAAAGAAGAGGAGATGCCCCTCAGATAAAAGTAAAACCTAAACCAAAAGAGGTCAAGGTCAATGTTGAAAAGTCAGGGGCAGCTGTCTCAGTAAAATTACTCGGTATGTATGCAGATGAAGCCATAGAGACGGTAGATAAATTTCTCTCAGATGCACTGGTGAACGGACTGAATGAAGTACAGATCATTCACGGTACTGGTGGGGGTGTGTTAGCAAAACTGGTAAGTGAATATCTTAAAAAACATCCTAAAATACAGAAGTTCTATAGAATGCCTGGAAATCTAGGAATTACTATAGTTGAATTATAGAACTTTCTGAATACTTGAGCACTTATAATAGGTTTTACAATGGTATATTTTGCGAGAGCCTTTCAAGTTCTATCATAGTTAAGAAGAAGTATGGTTCTATAACCCCTCTTTTAACTCCAAAAGGTATAATATAAGCATTAAAATGTTGCAGGAGAATTACGTGAGCATTAAAGATGATGTGAATTATGTAAAAAAAGAGTTAAGCAGTGATGAAAAGGTACTTGAGAGTGCTTTCAAACTAGAATCACTGTATAAAAAATATAAGTTTCAATTGTGGGGTGTTGCTGCAGCACTTATTCTGTTTTTTGGTGGGCAAGCAGTCATGACTGCCATGCATGAAGCAAAGCTTGTAAAAGCAAATGAAGCATTCTTAACATTACAAAATAAAAGTGATGATGCAAATGCGCTTAAGGTGCTTAAAGAGAACAACCCTGCACTGTTAGAGCTTTACACCTATGCTCAGGCAGTGAAAAAAGAAGATATCAAAGCGTTAGAGTCTTTGGCTGCAAGTCAGAATAATGTGATTGCAGATGCAAGTGCTTATACTGCAGGTGTTCTCAATAGACAACCTGTGGATTCAAAACTCTATAATGAGCTGGCACTGTTTGAAGAAGCATACTTGGCTATCGTTGCAGGTGATGTAAAAATGGCTCAGAATAAATTGGAACTTATAGACGAACGTTCAGCACTTTCAGTCATTAGAGAGTTCCTTAGACACTCTACCATAAAGGCAAATTAATGAAATCTTTGTCACTACTTACCTTTAGCATAGCAGCATTATTGTTTTCAGGATGCAGCAGTAAAAAATATTTTGAACCAGAACAAACATTTTCAGCATCTAATGCTTCAACTTCGTATGGTGGGAGTATGAGTGATATTAGTCGTGAAGGTGGAACACTTAAAAGCGGTCAATATATTGGTAAAGAGGGTGTAAGCAGTATCAACCTTGGGGAAGGATACAGATTTTTAAATGAAAATGATACTTATGTATTGGCTACAAATGCTGAGGGTATTTTAAAGATCATTGATAAAAAAACGAAAGAAACTGTACGTGCAGTATCTTTAAAAGTACCTGTGGTTTCTGCAACGATCCAAAATGGTACCATCGCATATATCCTTAACAGTAATACCTTTGGTATCTATCAAATGGCAGGCAATAGAAAAGTGGTTGAGAGTCGCTCTGAGGCAATATTTGCCATTGATACAAGAGCAGCAAGTCCGATCTTTATCGATAGTTTAGTTGTTATGCCTATGCTTGACGGGAAACTCATTATTGTCAATATAGAAGACAGTGAAAATGCAAAAGTCGTCTATCTCAGTACGGAAAAATTCTTTAATAATATTATATACTTGTCTCGTAAGGGCAACACTATGATTACAGCAACGCCAAAAAAACTTCTTAGCTTAGGTAATAAAGGACAGAATGAGTATAAGGCAAATATCTCTGAAGTAGCTTTTGACAACGGTATTATTTATATCTTTACAAAAGAGGGCGAAATAATTGCATTGGATAGCAATTTAGAAAAGGTAGGAGAAGCAAAGTATAAATTTGCACACTACTCTGTAGGTACAGCCTTTAATGGCAGGGTGTATGGTTTAGATCAAGGGGGCTCACTTATCGTTATGGACAGTACTCTGAGTAAACACAAGATCTATGATCTAGGAGAAGTAAGTGAACCAGCATTTATTGCAGGAACAAAGCTCTATAAAGATGGCGATATAATTGAATTATCTAAATTAGGTTATGAGTGATCTACTAATAGCTTTTGAAGAGTATCTAAGTGTTACTAAGGCACTGGATACACTTACCATTTCTTCTTACCTGGGTGACCTTACCCAGCTGGAAGAGTTGAGTCAAAAAACATTGACGAAACTCGATACTACGGATATATTAAAATTTTTATCTACTTTTGAAAACAAAAGAACGTTAAATAGGAAACTCTCTTCTATCAATACATTTTTTCATTTTTGTCACAAGCAAGATTTTACACACGAAAAAATAAAGATCCCTATGGCAAAAATACCCAAGAATCTACCCAAATATATGAGCAGTGATGAGATACTGCAAGGTCTAAAAAATATAGACAGAAGTAAAGTGATGGGGTTACGTGATTATGCACTCATACTGTTTTTGTATGCGAGCGGATGCCGTATCACTGAAGCATTGAACGTACAACGTAGTGATATTGTAGAGGGCTGGCTGAAGATACGTTTTTCCAAAGGGGAAAAAGAACGTATAGTTCCTCTTGCACCTATAGCCGTTGAAGCATTGGAGATGTATATGCAGGAACAGGATATGGGCAGCAGTTATATTTGGTTAAATTACAAAGGTGATCTGCTCAGTCGTATCTCTGCGTATAAAATAGTGAAGAAGTATTTGGGCGTATCACCTCATGTATTGAGACACTCTTTTGCTTCTTCTCTTATTATTGGCGGTGCAGATCTGCGAGTTGTACAAGAGTTGTTAGGGCACAGTTCACTGGAAACCACACAGATCTATACACATATACAAAAACAGAACCTGGCAGAGACAATGAACAGTTATCATCCGTTAAAAGGAGCATCATGAAAGCATTGGTTGAATATTTAAACCATAAAAATATTATTTTTAAATCTCTTCAAGAGATCATGCCCAAAGAACTGGGTTCCCGTAAAAAGGTTTCACTCTATTTGGGTCTTGATCTAAAAGGCTATTATGCACTGGTTATGGAAGTTGAAAAGAAGAGCAGGGTACTTCGAAAAGAAGCAGGTGAATTGATGCTCTTACATGAAAAATTAGAAAAATATATTGATAGCAAGATCACCAAAAAATATATACTGATCAAAGCACCATTGTGTTCTCGTGCTAAGGCTATGTTGGAAGAGAATGGATGGAAGGTATGGCATGTACCCGAGTAAAATGACAAATGCCCATGGAGTGGAGAATAGTGTATTGCTCGCCGATATCGGCAACACTTATTTCCATATTTACAATGGGAGTGAAATCGAGCACTTATCGTATGAAGAGGCTATTCGTAAATACAGCAAAGAGGCACTTTGTTATATTTCAGTGAAACAACAACTGGACAGTACTATAGCAAATATATCCTTGTGGAAAAATATCTCCAAAGAGATACAATTGCAAGGAGCATATGAAACGATGGGTGTAGATAGAAGAGCATTGTGTTTGAGTCATGATGATGGTATTTTTGTGGATGCTGGTTCTGCAATTACAGTTGACATTATGCAAAATGGTGAGTATATAGGTGGCTTTATATTACCCGGGTTAAAAGCGATGCTACAAGCTTATAGCTCTATCTCTCCGGTCTTGGATACAGAGTTAAATGAAACGATATCTTTAGCGCAATTACCTGCCACAACTAAAGATGGGATAAGCTATGGTATAATCGCGTCTATAAAAGCACTCATAGATAAGCATAGTGATGGTAAAAAGCTTTATTTTACAGGTGGAGACGGAAAACTTTTGTCAAGTTTTTTTGAGGAAGCCACTTACGATGAAATGTTGGTTTTTAATGGGATGCGAAAAGCACTGAAAGCGACTAGTCGCTGAGCTTCCTGCTGAAGGAAACTAAGTGTTAACGTCAGTCTTTGAAGCTTTGCTTTAGAGGCGTATATATAAAATGCTAAGGAATCAGAGATATGTTAACAGTAGCACTTCCAAAGGGAAGAATAGCAGAGCAAACACTTGAAATATTTGCAGAAATTTTCGGTGGAGAATTTAAGTTTGAAGGTAGAGAACTCATATTGGATATGGGTGGGTTTCGTTTTTTAAATGTACGTAATCAAGATGTTCCGACTTATGTAGAACACGGTGCAGCAGATATCGGTGTCGTAGGGCTTGACGTTATCACTGAAAAAGAGCTGGATATTATCCAGCTTCTTGACATGCAGTTGGGTAAGTGTAAAGTGGCTATCGGTATCAAGAACGAAGATGAACTTGACTGGTCACGTCCTAATATTAAGGTCGCGACAAAGATGGTAAACATCACTAAAAACTACTTTGCCAATAAGGCAGTAGGAGTAGAAGTAGTGAAACTTTACGGTTCCATAGAATTGGCTCCTCTTGTCGGTCTCGCAGATGCGATTGTGGACATCGTAGAAACAGGTTCAACGATGAGAGAAAATGGATTGAAAGTGGCTGAAGATATCATGGATTCTTCTGCACATCTTATCTCAAATAAAAATAGTTTTTATGCAAAGAAAGCGGAGATTCTTTCTTTATATGAAAAGATCAAAACTGTTGTAGAAAGCCGTGGCTAATTCTACTGCAGACTCACTTGACCTCTACGCAAAAGTAGAGGATCTTCTTGGTGTAAAAGAGGTTGCACCGACTCTTTATGCACATTACCTTCTTTTTTTAAACTCTATAGATTTTGACAGCCTTTTAGATGTGGGTTGTGGTTCCGGAGATTTCTTACGCCAAATACAAGGTGCATTAGATATTCTTCAAGTTAAAGGGGTAGACCTCAGTCCTCTTATGGTCTCAAAAACACTCGAACAAGGTTATGATGCAGAGTGTATAGACTTATGTGACCTAAAGGGTCAGTATGATGTATTGACGGCTGTATTTGACATGTTGAACTATCTAGATGAAGCACAATTAACACAATTCTTAGCATGTGTAAAAGAGCATTTAAATGATGGCGGATATTTTCTTTGTGACATAAATACGCTGTATGGTTTTGAAAATGTAGCAGTGGGCTCTTACATAGTAGATGATGAAGAGAGATTTTTAACTGTGGACAGTGACTTTGAAGAGGGTGTATATAGTGCCGAGTTCACACTTTTTGAAAAAGAGGGAAGCCGTTTTAAAAAATCTCAAGAGACGATTAGACAATACCATCATGCTATAGATGACATAGTGATGTTAAGTGGTTTGGAATTGGTACAAAGTGATGATGTCAATCTTTATGATTTTGATGAATCGGATAAAATGTTTCTCGTATTGAGGAAAGTCTAAAGAGGGGATTTGTTTTATAATGAAGTCCATCATTAAAGATGGACTTTGTGTAAGACGGATTAAAATCTATCTTACGTTTTCAAATGGGTTTTCAACAACATTTTTTCTATCTACGATATAAGGAATAAGTGCTGTTTGTCTAGCTCTTTTGATTGCGCCTGTTACAAGCTCTTGGTGTCTTTTACAGTTACCAGTGAGTCTTCTTGGCATAATTTTAAATCTCTCACTAAGTGAGAATTTAAGTTGTCCCAAGTCTTTGTAGTCTATAAAGTCTACTTTTAATTCACAATATTTGCAAAATCTTTTTTTAAATTTTCTTCTTTCTGCCATGGTGTTCTCCTAAAACGGTATTTCATCTTCATTGATGTCAATTTCTGGAATGTTTGACGTAGGTTGTGGTGCAGCTTTTGGAGCAGACGGTGCAGGTTGGCTATAGCTGTTATTTGATGGAGCATCATAATCTGATGATCCACTTTGACTATACCCGTTACCACCCATAGGTGCTGCTTCGTCTTTACCTCCAAGCATTTGAAGGTTCTCAACAGTTACAGAATGTCTGCTTCTTTTACTTCCGTCTTGTGCTGTCCACTGATCTAGCTTCAATCTTCCATCTACTAAAACTTTGCTACCTTTACGTAAGTACTGATTTGCAATTTCAGCGGTTCTACCAAAAAAAGTAAGGTCTATAAAAAGTATCTCTTCTTTTTGTTCACCAGTTGCAGATTTGAATTTACGTGAAGTTGCAATGGCAGTATTACCGATGGCAGATCCACTTTGTGTATATTTAATCTCAATATCTCTAGTGAGGTTTCCGGCTAAAATAATCTTGTTGTACATAAGGTTGCTCCTAATCTATTGTTGATTATGCTTCTGTATCTTCTGTTGCAGATACTTCTGCTTCAGGTGCTTTTGACTCTGCCGCAGGTGTAGCTTCTTTTTTGTTCGCTGCTGCCACAAGTTTATCAAATTGTGCGATCTCTTTGTTTTTAGTGTATTTAACAGTTAAGAACTTAATGATATCTTCATTGATCTTAAGGTTTCTCTCAAGTTCTTGGATCGTGGTACCTGCCGCTTTATAGAAAAGAACAGTGTAGTAACCTCTATTATGTTTTTCTACTTGGTATGCAAGTTTTCTCATACCCATATCATTCGTACCAACTAGCTCGGCACCTTCTTTAGCAAGAACATCTTTTACTTTCGTAATCTGTGCTGCAATCTCTTCTTCTGTAAGTGTAGGTTTAACTACAAACAGTGTTTCATAACAAGTCATATTGTTTCCTTTTGGTTTAATAGCCCATGTATACAGCCGCAAACAAACATTTTTCAATGTAAGTATAGCTGTCCAAAAATGAGCAAGAATTTTGGAAGCGTTATATTACAATAATATCGCTTAGGCACACATTAGAAGATTTTTTACATATTTTTTGTTAGAAACTCTTAATATTAATAAGTTTTCTTGTATTATTTGATAAAGTTAATTTATACAAAAGGGATTTATTATGGAAAGAAGAAATTTTTTACGTTTATCAGCAACATCAGCAATGGCAGTCGCAATTGCACCATCACTTATCACTCAAAAGCTTTATGCAGAGGATGGAAGCCTGTTTCAAACATTTGAAAAAGTACAACTTAAAGATGCTGAAGGTAATCCACTTAAATCCAAAGCGTTAGTTGTAGAAGAGAACTATATATTTATGTATCCACATGTAGGTACGCCTGCAATTATGGTTGACTTACCTGAACCTGCCCAAAAAGATATTAAGCTTAAAGCTGAAGATGGCACGGAGTATATCTATAGGGGAGGTACTGGTGAAAAAGGAACACTTGTTGCCTATTCTGCGATCTGTCAGCATCAATTGACTTACCCTACAGCTGCAATGAGTATGTTCCAGTATGTGCCAACTTCAGGAAAAACATTAGCGTATGATAAAGCAGGTGTTTTTGTGTGTTCTTCACATCTTGCTGCATATGATCCAAAACAAGGGGGAAAAGTAGTAGGTGGACCAGCAAATCAAGGTTTGGCTTCTATCATTCTTGAAATTGATGCAGATGATAATATCTGGGCAGTTGCTGTACTCGGACCAGTGAAGTTCCAAGCATTCTTTGATGCATTTAAACAAGAGCTTAAAGCTGTTTATGGAAGAAAAGGTGCTAAAAAACTTACAACTGGCGAGGCAAAAGTACAACCACTTAAAAATTTCTCTGCCGAACTAATTCAAGCGTAAAACCGACATATAAGGTATGATAAACCACATCATATCTTATAGTTATTCCTTCAAAATATCCTTGTGCCCTTTGGTTACATCTTCAAGAAAATTCATAAAATACTTCAAAATAATTGAGATTAAATGCAACTTCTGTCATAATTTAATTACTTTATATTATGTAAAGAGATTAACAAAACAATTCTAATAGGAGACATTATGGCAATGAATAGAAGAGATACGTTTAAACTAGCGGGTGTAGCTGCAGCGGCTGCAGCAATGCCAAGCATGGCAGTAGCGAGTGAGAAAAAAGCAGCTGCAAAGAAAACTACAGGTAAATCAGTAGTGATCGTTGGTGGAGGTTTTGGTGGTTTAACTATGGCTAAAGCACTTAAAAAGAAAGACAATAGCATTGAAGTAACTGTAATTGAAAAGAACAACATTTTCATGGCATGTCCTTTCTCTAATACACTACTTGGTGGTCTTGATGGTGTAACTTTAGACACTTTTGTGGGAGATTACTATCAGCCGGCTGCTAAGCATGACTATAGCTTTGTAAATGCAACTGTAACTGCGATCGACAGAAAAGCAAAAACTGTTACAACAACAACTGGCGAAATTGCATATGATATTCTTGTACTTTCTCCAGGTATTGCATATGATTATGAAGGACAATTCCCAACATGGTCAGCAGAAAAAATTGCAGAGGTATCACAGGCTTGTCCGTCTGGTTTAATTCCAGGCAATGAGCATATTGCATTGAAGAGACAGCTTGACAACATGGATGATGGTAACGTGATCATCGTACCTCCTGCAAAAGGGAAATACAGATGTCCTCCAGCACCATATGAAAGAACATCTATGGTAGCTAACTTCATGAAAAATGAAGGTATCAAAGGAAAAGTAATTGTTCTTGATACTAGAGGCGGTAAATTTGCCAAAGGTGCAGCATTTAAAGAATCTTGGGATGATATTTTTCCAGATATCATTGACTATAGAGGTCTTACTGAAGTAGTTGATGTTGATACAGCAGCAAAAACAATTACATATAAAGAATTCGCAAATGCTGATGATGAGAAAGGTGTAACTAAAACTGAGAAGTATGAAGTCTGTAATCTTATGCCTATCAACAAATGTTCACCAGTAGTTGCTATGGCTGGAATTGAAGTAAATGGTGCAGGTTATGCAATGATGGACGGTTATAGCTTCAAATCTAAAACTGATTCAAACATTTATGTAATTGGTGATGCAGTAACTCATGGTATTCCACCAAGTGGACAAACAGCTATCTGGGGTGCACACAGAGCAGCAGGTCAAATTGCTGATCAACTTAACGGTAAAGTTTCTGATCCTAAAGCAGGTCTTCCAGCTAAAGCTGCAAACGTATGTTTCTCAATGGTAGGTGGTAAACCAGAAGAAGCGATCATGGTAACTCATACATTCACAGCAGATCCAAGTGGTATGCTTAAAGGTGCAGGAAATGTTCCTAAACCAAAAGATGGCGGTGGTAAATTCAGATCTAAAGGTACTGCTACAGCTACTAGAGAGTGGTTTAGTGGTGTTATGAGAGAAATGTTCTCTTAATAGAAATAGATAATCTTTTCGATTATTTGCACTCATCTTTGAAAGGTGAGTGCAGTTACATACTGAAGTATGCTCCTTTACTCAAACTTTCAAATCTAAATACAACTAATCAAAAATTTTAATCTTTTTAGTAATTTCTTACAGATATCCTTGCAATTTAATCAACATACTGTAAATCAATACCTCTTTTTGGGTAGCAGATGCTTTTTTGATGAGTATCTCACTCTCCAGTAAATGTTCAAATATCTTCAGCAGTGCAGCAGACTTTACACGTAAGGCTAACTGTGCTTTTTGTTCTTCGATCTGTTTGGGTAGTTTATAACCAAGTATCGCTGCTGAATCTACATGACCATGAAGCTTGATATATGCATGGAAGAGGAAGATTTGATTGACAAAATATTGTGTGGAGCGAAGCAGTGAAGCTTCATCTTCTCCCAGTTCAAGCAGTTTGGTAATGGTTGCCGTGATAGGCTTTTTGTTAAAAAGGTCTATAAGTAACTGTTCTGTTGCCAGAGGTGCTGTAGAGTAGACAAGTCTGTCGATATCTTTACTTGTGACTTTCATGCCTAGAATGGCAAGTTTATCCAGTTCATTGGCACAAAGGGACAAGTTATTATTGAGTATAAGCATGAGGTGCTGTAGGGCATAGTGGTCTATGTCAAGTTGTATCTGTTGTGCTTTTTGTTGCAGCATGGCTATGCCGTCACGAATGTTTGGTTCGAAAAATCGTACCCATACCCCGCTTTTTTTCTCGGTAAAGGCTGCTTGCATACTTTTTGCATCTTTAGCAGCACCGGAATAACCATAGAGGAAATAATTATCTCCATTTTTATTCGCAAGTTCTATGAGAATGTCCAGTTCTTTTTTTGGTATCTTCTTATCGTGTTTGACCACCACAAGATTTGTTCCGCCAAACAGAGAAGTTTGGGAAAGAAAGTTCTTTGCCTGTTCAAAGTTCCACTCATCGTGATAGAGACTAAGCATACTCTCTTTGGCATCTGTCTTTTTGATATAGGTATCTATGTAAAAGTCTACAAGATAGTCATTTTCACCATAAAATAAAACGGCTTTTGGGAAAGCCTGTTTGAGTTTCTGGTCAAATTCTCTTTGGTACATTAGACTAACTCCATTTCCTCTTTACTCAACTTTTCAACAAGTTCAACCATAATGATGGCTTGTGCAATGTTAGCTTCGTTGATCATTACTCTTACTTTATCAAAAAGCATCACATCATCACCTTTAAGATACACAGTGACCCCTTTGATATCGCCTAACAGTACAGCTTTGGCGCTTTCATCTGCTTCGATGATCTCTGCATCAAAAACTTCACCTATATGCTGCGCTGCCCAGCGTGCAAATTTACGGTCTCGAAAATCCCATTCTGCCTTAGTGGCTTCTCTTTCCAATTCACTTACCCTTGCACAGAGCGGCTCGATATTTCTTAACAGATAACTTGCCTCTTCTGCTTCATCACGCAGTTGGGTTTTAATGAGACGGTGCAGTATAAGGTCGGAGTATCTACGTATAGGTGAGGTAAAATGGCTGTAGTGACTAAAGCCCAGTCCAAAGTGTCCTACATTGTGTGCTGCATAAGAGGCACGACGTAAGGACTTGATGATCATAGCATCGACTTCTGAGGTAAGATTCATTTTTGCTGCTTCTTTTTGGATGGCACGTATAAGTGAAGGGGAGTCTTCATACTCTTCTACATAGAGACCAATAGTAGCTAAATCAGCAAGTAAAGCCTCTGTCTTCGCAAGCTGTGGTGGCTCGTGTATACGAAAGATACTGTCACCTTCTCCTGTAAAACGTTTCGCTGCAGCTTGGTTGGCCAGAAGCATACACTCCTCTATAAGTGAGTGTGATGGTGTCCCCGTTTCTATCTGTGTGTCAACAAGAATATGGTCTGCATCAATACTGATTTTTGTCTCTTCACTTCTAAAGTCAAAACCATGTTTGAGTCGTTCATTGTGTAAATTAACGGTTATTTTTTGTAGAGGAAGCAACCATGTTAAGATCTGTGCTATAGCACCAGTGATACCTTCAGAACCATTTTCCAATATATCATCTATATTGTCATAATTAAAACGGTGTTTTGAGTGGATGATCGCTTCAAAAAACTCTTCCTTTAAAGGTTTTAGTGTAGTTTTGTCCAACTCTATCTTTGCTACAAATGCAAGTCTGTCTACTTTGGGTTTGAGTGAACAGATATTTTCACTGAGTTCACGAGGAAGCATAGGGAAAGATTTGTGTGGAAAATAGGTGGTAAAACCACGTTTTTTTGCTTCTTTGTCTATGTTGGTAAAGAAAGGCACATAGTGACTTACATCTGCTATGGCAACATAGAGTGTATGGGTTTCCATATCAAAATAGATGGCATCATCAAAATCTTTTGCAGTGACGGGATCGATGGTACAAAAGTCCAGATGTGTGAGGTCCACACGATCGGGATGTTCTTCTTTGGTAACTTCTAGCTCTACATCCAGTGCATCAGTGACACACTCAGGGGGAAATTCATCTTCACGCTCATAGAGTGCCAATGAGATCTTTTCATCGACTTTGGGATCATCTAGAGTTCCCATGACTTCAAGGACTTTATCCGTATCAACATCTACTTTGAGTACCGTACCAAGTTTAAACGCTTTAATGTCCATACCTTCCATGACAGCATGTGTAGGCTCTCCAGTACGGATATTGAGTATAAGAAAATTACCCGATTCGTCCCTATGGGTGTAAGCAATAGTATAAAGGTAAGCTTTTTCTATAATAAGCTGTACTTTACCACTGGCACGTCCGCGTCTGGCAATGATGCGTTTTGCAACGACAACATCACCATGTTTTGCACCCCACAGGTCATCAGGCTCTATAAGCAGGTCTCTTTGCTCTTTAAACTCTGCTTCTACATAACCTTTGCCATCATTACCTATATAGAGTCTACCCACACGATAGATAGACTTCAGTTTCCATAGTCCATCTACTTCTTCAATGGCACCCAATTGCTGCAGTGCCTGAAAACTGTTCTGATCTTCTTGTTCGATGTCTGAACTAAGACATCCATTGATAAGTTGTATGGCAAATGGGGACATGTTTAGCTGCTCTCTTAAATGGTATATAAAGTAAATAATTCTGTTGTTTTAATTAAAGGTAATTATATTACTTTAACGCTTCAAGTCTCTCTATTCTTTGTTCCGTACTTGGGTGTGTACTGAAGAGTTGCTTCAGTGACATATCTTTACCCGTAAAAGGGTTGATGATGAACATATGTGCTGTCTGCGGGTCTGCATCATGCAGAACGGTTTTTCGCGCATAGTTGTCCAGCTTGGCCAATGCACTCTGTAACCACTCAGGGTGACCCGTCATACGTGCGGCACCTTCATCTGCCATGAACTCACGATTTCGACTTACCGTCATTTGTATGATGCTTGCAGCTATAGGCATCAGAAGCATCAAAATGATCATGACGATCGGATTTGGTCTGTCTCTGTCTCCTCCTCCAAAAAACATACCAAACTGTGCAAGCATGGCAATGGCTCCAGCAATGGTTGCAGTCACAGTACCGATGAGCATATCATAGTGTTTTATGTGACTCAGTTCATGTGCGATCACGGCTTCCACTTCTTCTTCTGTCATCATATGTAAAAGGCCTTCGGTAACAGCAACAGCGGCATGTTCATAGTCTCTACCTGTGGCAAATGCATTGGGTTGTTCTTCAGGGAT
>NZ_JBFENQ010000036.1:0-13671 GCF_041551015.1 Sulfurovum sp.
ATCCCTATAAATCCTATGATAATGGCAAGTAAGGCACTTCTATGTAGCTTCTCATTTAAAAACAGATATGCAAACATAGCCACAAATATCGGTGAGGTTTTGTTATATGTCACTGCTTCTCCAAGAGGTATATACGCCATAATGTAAAAATACGCCAAAAGAGCTGCAAAGCCCATGGAACCACGGAAAAGAAGTAAGAAGGGTTTGCCTCCTGTTTGTTTCAATGGGACTTTGTAAATGGCAAATCCTACGAGAATGACGCCAAAAATATTTCTGAAAAATGTGACTTCAACAGGAGGTAGTACTTGGCTTACGACTTTGGCAAAACCACCCATAAGTGCAAAGCTGAGCGAAGCCAACAGCATCAAAAGGATACCTCTATCCATATTTTTAATCATTTTTCTCAAAGATTATCCTAATTCTTTCTAAAAATTTTTTGCATATACAAAGCCACATTTGCTAATTTTGTGAAAGTGTAGCATAATACATTTATGAATAATACAGAATTTTATACAAACCTTTTAGCCATTCCCAATGGTGCCAATGATGTTCGTTATCTTGGCAAACGATATCTACTAAGAAAAGAGACACTGTTGGATGGTAAACTTCTCAAGATCTATGCTGAAGAGTTAGGAGGAAATGACATTGTCAGCGGAAACTACCATCCAAGTATAAAGGGTGGAATGTTAAAACCCTGTGAAATGTCAGATCAAAAAGTGATTGACTTTGTTTTACATGCTGATACTATTTGATTCTATTAAGATGAGCATCCCCATAAAATAAAATATCTTTGATCACAGACTTAGATATAAATCCGTCTTTTGCAACAGCGAGCAAGATATCACCTTTTTTCTTTCTAAAATTCTTTTGATGAATAAGCGCTTTTGCGTAAAGCATTGCACCTGTTCCTAATTCTTTTATATAAGGTGCTGCATCTGCATCACTGGGTGCAGTAATTTGTACTTTACCATCTTGTTTTTCAAGACCTACAGCTTTAAAAATATATTTTTTACCCTTTTTTTTCACAGCATTACCTAAGTTAAAATAGAGTGTCAAGAGATCATTTTTAGCATAAAATTTAAGTTTTTCAGTACGGTCTGTAATTAACTTCCCATTACGCCATTTTCTATATCTTTTTGTTACATACTTACCTTTGTGATTGATATGATACTCTTTACTTACTTTTTTATCGCTCTTCGTACTTATCATTTGATACGAGTCGCTGACCATCAACCCATTTTCCATATGTCCTTTAGAAACATAATGCTCAGTTGGGCTACGCATAAGTACTTTTGCCAGTCCTTCTACGATGACTGTTGTCTCAATCTTATAGGTTTTATGATTCTGTGTAAGTGTGTTTTGAATGGTTCCTACCGTACCAAATATACCAAAGGTTGCTGTATAGTTTAACTGAGTCACCTTCGCTGAAGCAAAACTTCCTAAAAATAAAAATAAACCAACTGCTATAAAAATTCTTCTTAACACATCTATCCTTTTCTATCTGAACTTATATCAAATTCTACTATAATTATATGTATAAAAAGTGAAGGATAACATAAAAATGCCAACAACGGAAGTGAATACAACTGAGCTGAATGCAACGATTGATTTAAATGTGATAGATGGTCTATCAATGAATCTTGAAGGAACCGTACAAACAATGCTAGTGCCTCTGTATGAAAAATATCCTTTTTTAGCAAACACATTTTGGGACATTCCTTTAGCCAATCTTTTAGCAGCAATATCAGTTTTTTTACTCTTTTTGCTCTTTCGAAAACTTTTTACGCTTATTGTTATGGGTACCCTTCAAAAAATTGCTAAATATACAAATACATACCATGATGATAAGATCATCTCTGCACTGAAAGACCCGGTACGTTTTGCGTTCATACTGATAGGAACACACCTCTTTTTCCTACTTATTTTCAAAGAAACCGAATTAATTAAAAATATTCTCAATACACTGGTTGTCTACACTATATTCTGGGCCATTATCTCCGTTTTGGAATCCATGCGGGGATTATTTCATCATGCTACAGAAAAATTTAATCCAGATCTTGCCAAAGAGATGGGTAATTTCATACTTAAAATAGTCAAATTCCTTGTAGGTGCACTGGGTCTAGGTGCGATGCTTCAAGTATGGGGTATAAATGTGACTGCTCTTGTTGCTTCTCTTGGACTTGGAGGTCTTGCTTTTGCTCTTGCTGCGAAGGATACTGCGTCAAATATGTTTGGCTCTTTTGCCTTGCTTGCAGATAAATCTATCCGTATTGGTGAGTGGATCAAAGTCGGAGGAGTAGAAGGTACTGTAGAAGATATAGGTATGCGTACAACCAAAATACGCTCCTTTGAAAAATCACTCATCACTGTTCCTAACCAAATTGTCTCAAATTCTCCTATAGAAAACTTCTCTCGCAGAGGTGTTCGTAGGATTAAAATGCATATAGGACTTACCTATGGTACCAGTAGGAATCAGGTGCATACCATAGTACAAGAAATTAGAGCTATGTTACATAATCATGAGAAAATTTCCCAGAAAGATACTTTACTCGTCAACTTTGAATCTTTTGGAGACTCTTCACTCAATATCTTTATCTATACATTTACCAACACTTCCAACTGGGAACGCTACTTAAATATACGTGAAGATATTCATCTGAAAATCATGAAAATCGTTGAAGATAATGGATCAAGTTTTGCCTTTCCTTCTCAGTCTATTTACGTGGAACAGATGCCTGAAGAAAATATGCTATAATTCTAACAATTATTAAGAAAGATTATATTTATGCAAGAACTTAAAAAAGTAGCCATATTAGGCCGACCAAACGTAGGAAAAAGTTCACTCTTCAACCGTTTGGCAAGACAAAGAGATGCCATCACTGCAGATGTTTCAGGAACCACAAGAGATATTAAGAAACGTATCGTAACTATTTCAGGGAACCGTGACTTTGAAATAATAGATACCGGAGGGATCGACTACTCTTCAGAACTCTTTTCCAAAGTAGCCGAATTTGCACTGAAAGCTGCCGATATGGCAGATATTATCATTTACATGGTGGATGGTAAAACATTGCCATCAGAAGAAGACAGAGAACTCTTCTACAAACTTCAAGCAATGGGTAAACCACTTGCACTTGTTGTCAACAAAATTGACAATGACAAAGAAGAGGAACGTTACTGGGAATTTTTAGAGTTTGGTGCGGATGCAACATTCCCTATGTCAGTAAGTCATAACCGTTACTTTAATGACTTCTATGCCTGGCTTGAAGAACTCATCCCTGCACAAGAAGAAGAACCTGAAGGACTTGAACTCACAGAAGATACAGAAGTAGACCCTTTCGATGAAATAGTCCGGGATATTAACAGTGTCAAAAAAGAAGAAGTTGACAATGAGATCAAAGTCGCCATCATCGGCCGTGTCAACACCGGTAAGAGTTCACTGCTTAACGCACTTTTAGGTGAAGAACGTTCTGTTGTCTCTGATGTTGCCGGTACTACCATTGATCCTATCGATGAGATGATTGAACACAATGACTATAAAATCACATTTGTCGATACTGCAGGAATCAGAAGAAGAAGTAAAATTGTTGGTATCGAAAAGTATGCACTTACACGTACTACAGAAATGTTGGAAAAAGCAAATCTGGTACTGCTGATGATAGATGCAACCGCAGGTGTTACAGAGCTTGATGAAAGGGTTGCAGGACTCATTGAGAAATATAAATTGGCTTGTCTTATCGTTGTCAACAAATGGGACATACATGGAGACAAAACCTATGAGGAAGTTGTAGAAGAGATTCGTGATGAAATGAAATTCTTGCACTATGCACCACTCATTACCATCTCTGCAAAAACAGGCCTACGTGTCAACAAAATACTTGATCAAGTCACTGAAATCTATAAACGATATACACAACGTATCCCTACTTCTGAACTTAATGATACCATACGTGAAGCCATAAGAAGACACCATGTACCAACACACAATGGTGCCGTCGTCAACATCAAGTTTGCAACACAGTATGAGACAAAGCCACCTAAAATAGCCCTTATCAGTAACCGACCGGAATTCATACACTTCTCCTATAAACGTTACTTGGCAAATTTTCTTCGTAGTAAGTTTGACTTTGAAGGTGTACCTTTGGATATCGTTGCACGTAAACGTGGTGAACGGTTTGATGACGATGAATAGGTTTTTTTACTAACACTTCGCTATAATCTCCTAAAATAATTTTAGGATGACACATGCGTGTACTTACAGGAATACAAGCTTCAGGAAAACTTCATATAGGAAACTATTTTGGAGCGATGAAGCCTATGGTTGAGCTTCAAGAAGAGCATGAACTTTTTACATTTATCGCCAACTATCACTCACTGACCACTTCAAAAGATGCAGCTACGCTTAAGCAGCACACAATAGATGCCGCTGTTGACTATCTTTCAGTTGGTATTGACCCGGAGAAAACAACATTTTGGGTACAAAGTGACATGCCTGAAGTACTTGAACTTTACTGGATACTTTCCAAGTTCACCCCTATGGGACTGCTAGAACGTGCACACTCTTACAAAGACAAAGTAGCAAAAGGTATTGCTGCGAATCATGCACTCTTTTCTTATCCTGTACTTATGGCTGCAGATATACTTATGTTAGACACTGAAAAAGTACCCGTAGGAAAAGACCAGATCCAACACGTTGAGATGACAAGGGATATAGCGATAAAATTCAACAATGAGTATGGAGAGGTCTTTACACTTCCTGAGCACATTGTACAGGAAGATGTTGCTACGATCCCTGGAATTGATGGACAAAAAATGAGTAAAAGTTATAATAATGCCATCGATCTTTTTATGGATGAAAAGCCATTGCAAAAAAGGTGTAATAAGATCATATCATCTTCAACTCCATTAGGGGAACCACTGGAATATGAAGGAGACAATATCTATGCACTTGCTTCACTTTTCTTAAATGATGAACAAAAGCTTGAGCTACAAGAACGTTATAAAAGCGGTAAAGAAGGATATGGTCACTTCAAAAAATATCTCAAAGAGTTGATTTGGGAAGAGTTGAGTGAAGCTAGGGAAAAAAGAGAGTATTACCTCAACCATATGGATGAAGTAAATGACATCTTGGCACAGGGTGCTAAAAAAGCAAGAGCCATCGCAAATGACAAGATGCTAAAAGTAAGAGAAGCGGTAGGACTATAAGTCCTACTCTGACTTCATTTACTCCTCTTTCTCTAAGTCAGCATCTTCATCTGTATCGATATCATCTTCCTCATTATCGAGGTCATCATCTTCCTCTAACTCAGCATCAGTTGGCATTTCATATGCAGTCTTATCTAATGGGTCTATGAAATTTTGATCATCGATCATGTTGTACTGTACAATTAAATATACGATACCTATAGACAAAAGTCCAACAAGCAATATAGCAAAGCTCTCTAACAAATTTTTCATTTTTTATCCTCAAATTGGTAGTCTGGCAAACTCAAAGATCAAGTTTCTGAGTCCCATAACTTTTCTGCACTTGCTTCACAACAAATTAGGCTTTTTACATACAGTAAAACCGTATGGAAGTATTTTATCATAGATAAGTTTATAGTAGCCATTTTTCATAAAAATATAATTTGAAATAACTTTAACTAATGTATAATTAAGTAGCAAACTAAGAAAAATCCGAAAAAAATCCTCATCGCTTTAAATTTCTATTAAATGTATATTTTCATATATTTCAATAATACTATCTATAATTTGTATTTGAATCTCACCGGTAGTGTGAATATGTACCTGCAAGTCACCCTCATTGAGATGTCCTTTTTGGGTTCCTAGTGTAAGTAAATGTTTGGATATAGCTTCACCTGTATGAATCAGTCTCACATTACAGTCCATAATATTTTCTATACTTTGACTTACAAGAGGGTAATGCGTACATCCTAACACAATAGTATCTACATTATTCTCTCGCATAGGTGTGAGCCATTTTTCCAATAAAGCTTTTGTCTCTTCACTCTCTATCTCGCCTTTTTCTATCTGTTCAACCAAACCGGGACAGGCCTGTTCATAAATATCAACACTTTTTTGTAAGGAGAGTGTCTGTGCCAGCTTCTGATATTTATCTCCCTGAAGTGTAGCCGGTGTAGCTAAAACACCTATTTTACCTGTTTTTGTCTGTTCTATAGCAGGTTTGATGCCGGGTTCTGTACCGATTATGATAAGTGAGGGATACGTTTCACGCAAATGTTTAATCGCAGAAGAAGTGGCTGTATTACATGCCAATATCAGTGCATCTATGTTATGGGTATTGATCAGATATTGAGTGATATTAAGAGAGTATTGTAAAATTTGTTCTGGGGTTTTCTCACCGTAAGGTGCATTTTTGGTATCTGCTACATAAAAGATCTGTGCACCTTTGATCACTTGGGTCATGGCTTGAACAACCGTCAAACCACCCAAACCAGAATCAAAAACACCAATACGCATTATGCCTATCTCCCTGAAGATGGGCAAAGCCCTTCTTCGATTACCCCATTAGGAAATGCCCCTGGGGTGCCCCTCACTTCTAGTCCAACAGACTGATGCATGGAAATCACTAAATGATTTCTCGTAAAAGCTTTGTCTATCGACTCAGAAACAAAATAAATTGTTTTCATGCTGATTACCTATGCACCTTCGTTCATCATAGAAAGAAACTCTTCATTTGTTTTGGTTTTCATCATTTTAGAGAAGAGGAATTTAAGTCCTTCTACCTCCTCCATGTTTTGCATTGCATTTCTTAATGCCCATACTTTTTGAAGGGTTTCAGGATCCATCATCAATTCTTCTTTTCTTGTTCCAGACTTCGTTACATCGATAGCAGGATAGATACGTCTTTCAGATACATGACGACTGAGAACCACTTCAGAGTTACCTGTACCTTTAAACTCTTCAAAGATCACTTCATCCATACGGCTACCAGTATCTATAAGTGCTGTAGCAATGATGGTCAAAGAACCACCCTCTTCTATATTTCTTGCTGCACCGAAGAAACGTTTTGGTTTATGCAGTGCATTTGCATCTACACCACCAGAAAGTACTTTACCTGAACTTGGTGTTACAGTATTGTAGGCACGTGCTAGTCTGGTAATAGAGTCAAGTAAAATGATGACATCTTTACCCATCTCTACACGTCTTTTGGCTTTTTCTATCACCATTTCGGCTGTTCTTACATGGTTTTGTGCGGGGAGGTCAAATGTTGAAGCATACACTTCACCTTTAACTGAACGTTGCATATCTGTTACTTCTTCCGGTCTTTCATCTACAAGCAGTACCATAAGAGATGCATCCGGATTATTATGTGTCACACCATGTGCAAGCTCTTTAAGTAATTCCGTTTTACCCGTTCTTGGAGGTGCAACGATAAGTGCTCTTTGTCCTTTACCTATAGGGGTAAAAAGATCAAGTACACGTCCTGTCATTTTCATAGGATTATACTCAAGCTTGAGTTGTTCACTTGCATACAGTGGTGTGAGGTTTTCAAAAAGAGGTCTCTGTTTTGATTTCTCTGGAGCCACATAATTAATCGCTTCAATTTTAAGAAGTGCATAATACTTCTCTTGGTCTTTAGGTGAGCGTACCTGACCTGTAACGATATCACCATTTCTCAGTGCAAATCGTTTAATTTGTGTGCCACTTACATAGGTATCATTACTTGAGTTGGCAAAATTTCCATCTATAGAACGCAAAAAACCAAAGCCATCGTTCATGACTTCAAGAATACCCGTATAGAGTATAAATCCACCCTGGTTTACTTGTGATTTAAGGATTTCAAAAATAAGATCTTTTCTCTGAAATTCATTTGGATTTTCAACTTTTACTTCTTTTGCTATGGTCACAAGTTCTGTGAGTGGAAGTTGTTGGAGATTTTCTATTTTGTAGCCATCTACTGGTACATGTGTTCTGTTTTTTCTGTTGGCAGCATTGCCATTAGAAGATTTTTTATTATCGCTCATATTTCCTCTTGTTTTGAATATGCATTATGGAGATTGTACGTTAGCCATACGATATGCTACGTGTAGTTAAAGTATTATAATCCTTTTTGGCTGAAATTATAATTAAAGGACGCCTCTTGAGCAAAGCTCAACAGACTACGTTGACACTATGTCAGATTCAGCATCTGGCTCTGTGACCAATCACATGAATTTATGTTAGAGCATAAAACAATAATGGTGGATACAACACGGCTCCCATCAAAAAAAACATTGAAGGCATTTTCCATTCTAACATTTGTGCTAACTCTGGGGATACTTCACGCTCTATAAACACTTTTTTAATCAATTCTATTTTATAAAATATATCAAAAATTTTAATCGCTAAAAGAAATACCATAGTTACATTCAATACCCCGGTAAGAAGTACCACAAATAGTATAAAATAAAATCCTGGCTGTATGAGAAAAAACAGAAAGATACTTTTTTGATAATAAGCATAGAGTTTTTCCAAAACACCTAAAAGTGTTTGGGCACGTTGAATATATGCTTCAAAAAGTTCTGCAAAAAGAAGGATGATCGTAAATAAGAGTGCATTTTCCATAGAAGATTTTACCCATATTTAGATAAAATATAGACTTCTCGTAATGTGGACAAAAATAGACATATTACAATCAATTAAGGAAGCATATTTGGCAGACATAACATGTACCCACTGTAATCTCACTTTCCCTGAAGAAGTGATGATCGCAGAACAGCAGAATGACAAACAACTCTTTTTCTGCTGCAAAGGCTGCCAAGGTGTCTACCATCTATTGAACTCTGAAGGGTTGGATACCTTCTATGACAAGTTAGGTGATACCAAACTTCAACCTGCCATACAAAGCAATGAAGATCTGGAAAAGTTTGACTTAGAAGGATTTAAAAACAAGTACATCACTACCCATGAAGATGGACTGTGTGAAATTAACCTCATAATAGAAGGTATACACTGTTCTGCCTGTGTATGGCTCAATGAAAAGGTACTGCATAAAACAGATGGTGTCATTGAAACCAGTATCAACTATACCAACAACAAAGCTAAGATCATATGGGATCCTGAGATCATCAAACTCTCTAAAATTATAGAAACGATTCGTTCTATTGGTTATAACGCTTATCCTTATGACCCAAAACTTCAAGAAGAACGTGCCATCAGTACAAGAAAAACATATTATTCTCGTATTTTAGTGGCTGTTTTTGGGTCTATGAACATTATGTGGTTGGCTGTTGCACACTATGCCGGATATTTTGGGGGGATACAACAATCTTTTAAAGACATCCTCAATGTTGCTGAGTTTATATTGGCTACACCTGTACTCTTTTACTCTGGATGGATCTTTTTCAGAGGTGCCTACTATGGCTATAAAAACAACATTGTCAACATGGATACCCTTGTTGCTTCAGGTGCACTTTCCGCCTACATTTACTCTATCTATGCGATGATCAGTCAAAGAGGCGAAGTCTACTTTGACTCTGTGGTGATGATCATCACTTTTGTACTTGTAGGAAAATACCTTGAAGTACTGAGTAAAAAACATGCTGTTGATACCTTAGATGGTCTTATGGGAAGTACACCAACTGAAGTAACAACCCTTAAAAATGGGGTAAAGTCACTGGTGAGTATTGAAAATATCGTCGTGGGAGACATCATCGAACTTAAACCCGGTGAAAAAGTAGTTATAGATGGTGAAGTGACTTGGGGACAAGGCTCTTTTGATGAGAGTTCACTCACAGGAGAGAATGAACCTGTCTATAAAGAGAAAAATGACACTATTTTAAGCGGTTCTCTATGCTTAGACTCTGTTGTACACTATAGTGCAATAAAAGATGCTTCAAACTCTATGTTGACCTCCATTGTCAATCTGCTTGAAGAGTCCATCACAAAAAAACCGCGTATAGAACAATTGGCAAACTCTGTATCCGGATACTTCTCTACAGTTATCCTCATTATAGCTCTACTGACTTTTGTGGGGTGGTACTTTTGGGCTGATAGTTTTGAACAGGCACTTATCGTAGGTATCTCTGTTATCGTCATAGCCTGTCCTTGTGCTTTAGGTTTGGCTACACCTATGGCAACTCTTGTGGGTATCTCTGTGGCTGCAAAAAGAGGTATTCTTTTTAAAGAAGCTTCATTTCTTGAAACTATGGCAAAAAGTGACATACTTGCCTTAGATAAAACAGGCACCATTACTGAAGGTAAACCCTCTGTAGTAAAATCAGACTATTTTGAAGTATTTGATCCCTCTTTACTCTACTCTCTTGTAAGTACATCCAACCACCCTATCTCAAAAGGGATCAAAGCATACCTTGAATCTAAACATGATGAATTAGAAAGTTACACACTTGAAGAGATCACAAGTATCGAAGCAAAAGGTGTCAAAGCCAGTTATAAAAACCAACAGCTTCTTGGTGGAAATGCTGCACTAATGCAAGCCTCAAATCTGGAAGTGAATACAGATTCAAAAAATGCTCTCTTCTTCTTTGCCATAAATGATGTACTTGTTGCACGTTTTGAACTGACCGATACCATTAGGGAAGGAGCAGCTAACGCTATAAAAAACATCCAGGAGTTAGGTGTTAAAGTTGTTATGCTTACAGGAGACCATGAACAAAGTGCACAAAAAGTAGCACAAGAAGTAGGTGTAGATGAAGTCTATGCCAAACTTCTTCCACAAGACAAATCAGCTATGATAGACAAGTTTCACCAAGATGGACATGTGGTGGTTATGGTTGGAGACGGTATCAATGACGCCATCGCTCTTGCTTCTTCAAACATCTCCATAGCAATGGGAAATGGTGCAGATGTTGCCATCTCTGTAAGTGATATCGTGCTTTTAGATGAAAAACCTGAAAGTATTTACGAGTCTTATAAGCTATCACGCAGAACCTTTGGTGCAGTCAAAGAAAATCTTGGTTTTTCATTGTTGTATAATGTCGTTGCTGTTCCACTGGCCGTCATGGGATTTGTCAATCCACTTGTAGCAGCACTCTCCATGAGTTTGAGTTCACTAGTTGTAGTTGGTAATTCAATGCGTATAAAAAGTTTAAAATTTAAGGATAAATAATGTCAGAAAATATAGTCATTTTAATGATAGGGGTCTCTACATTTTTAGGTGCTATAGGCTTGATAGCTTTAATTTGGGCAGTGAGAACAGGACAATTTGACGACCATAGCAAATTCATAGATGCGGTACGTTACGACAATGAAGAAGACTTGCAAGATGCTGCTATGATGGAAAAAAAGAAAAAAGCATATAAAGAAAAAATCAAACAAGAAAAACGTGAAAAAGAAAAAAACTATCGACCTGCTGATTAGTATCTGTAAAGAAAATTGTGATAGTATTATATGAATAAATATTAAAGGTTTACTATGTACTTCAAAAAACTCTGTATCACTTCTCTTCTTTCGCTTGGGCTGCTTCATGCCCAAAGCAATGTTGGAATTAACATCAACGATGAAGATCTGGAAGTAAGTGCTTCTATCGATCTCAATGCTTTAGCCTACTATTCAGATAGTACTTCATATACGCTTGATGCTTCTTATCTTCATACTGATGGTGACAACTTAACGACTGTAGGTGTCAGTGCAGAAAGTACTTTTCAGGGCGTAGAAGGGCTTGCACTTGGATTAGGGATAAAATCTGTTTTTGCTGATGATTTTATCGCTATTCCTTTCTTTGCAAAAGCAAAGTATACGCTCCCCTTAAATTACAGCATACCTACTACTTCACTCACGACAACTCTTGCATATGCACCTTCTGTTCTCGCATTTAGTGATGCAGAAAGCTATACTGAGTTCAGGGTAGAGGCTGATATGGAAATTATCACCAATGTTCATCTCTTTACAGGTTACCGTAATATAGGTACAGAGTATGATACTAACGATCAAACTTTCAATAACAGCTTTTATGGTGGGATGAAACTTAGTTTTTAGTGATATACTTTTAGCTTCAAAAAAAGGAACTTCCCTATGCATATATTAGTCACCGGTGGTGCCGGCTACATAGGATCACATACTTGTATTTTGCTGATAGAAGCAGGATATAATGTTATAGTCTTCGATAACTTTTCCAATGCGTCAAAAGAGAGTATTAAAAGAGTTGAAAAAATTGTAGGGAAAGATATTACACTTGTAGAAGGTGATATACGAAACAAGGATGATCTACACAAAGTATTTAATGCCCATAAGATAGATGCAGTCATCCACTTCGCCGGTCTTAAAGCAGTGGGAGAATCCGTAGCAGATCCTCTCAAATATTATGACAATAATATTCATGGTACCATTGTACTTTGTGAAGTGATGACTGAACACCATTGCAAATCCATTGTCTTTAGCTCCTCAGCTACCGTATACGGTGACCCACATACCACACCAATCAAAGAAGATTTCCCTCTCTCTACTACCAATCCTTATGGCAGAAGTAAGCTTTTCATAGAAGAGATGTTAAAAGACCTTTATATTTCAGATGACACATGGAAAATAGTTTTACTGCGATACTTTAACCCTGTAGGAGCACACGTTTCAGGAACTATAGGCGAAGATCCTCATGGTATTCCCAACAATCTTATGCCTTTCATCGCCCAAACGGCAGTAGGTAAACGAGAACATTTGAATGTTTTGGGAGATGACTATGAGACACATGATGGTACAGGAGTAAGAGACTACATTCATGTGATGGATCTCGCAGATGGGCATGTCAAAGCACTGGATAAAATTGATACTTTCGATCAAGTTATGACCATCAACTTAGGTACGGGAAAGGGCTACTCTGTACTCGACATGGTCAAGGCTTTTGAAAAAGCGTCAGGCAAACGAGTACCCTATCAGATTGCACCAAGAAGAGCTGGTGATATAGCAGAGTGTTTTGCAGACCCTAGCTATGCCAAAGAGATCCTAGGTTGGGAAGCTACGAGAAGCATCGAGGAGATGTGCGAAGATAGCTGGCGATGGCAATCAAACAACCCAAATGGATATAAGGAAGAAAAATAATGGCACAAGCTATAGAAAAAAGTATATTTAGAGAATATGATATCCGTGGGATTTTTGAAAAAGAACTCAATGAAAAATCTGTTAAACTTATAGGCTATTATCTAGGTCAAAAAATTGCTGGGGACAAAGTCGTTTCCATCGGTTATGATGCAAGGTCTCACTCTCCCATCCTAAGAGACTATCTGACTTCTGGGCTCAATGCAGCTGGATGTCAAGTGTTAGATATGGGTATGGTGGCTACTCCAGTCAACTACTATAGCAACTACATTGATTTTGATGGTATCACTACAGATGCTTCCATTATGATCACGGGTTCACATAATCCCAGCGAATATAACGGTTTTAAAATGACCATTGATAAAAGTCCTTTCTTTGGGGCTGATATTTATGCCCTAGGTGATGAGATCGTAGCAAATCAAGATATTGTCATTGAAAACAATACAACTAAAACTGATATAGATGTAAAAACACCTTATATAAACTTTATGGTAAACGAGTTTGATCACCTTAAAGGCTTCCCTAAAAAAATAATTTTAGATGGAGGTAATGGTGTTGCAGACACTGTTATAACAGATATTTTTGATGCTTTGAAATTTAATTATACAGGACTCTATCTTGAACCGGACGGTACTTTTCCAAATCACCATCCGGACCCTTCTGTAGAAAAGAACCTTG
>NZ_JBFENQ010000037.1:0-13341 GCF_041551015.1 Sulfurovum sp.
CAAAAATTGAATCTAGATGAGAATGAGATCATTATCAATGTACAGGGAGATGAGCCTTTTATCGAAACTGATGTCGTACAGGCGATATATGATCTAACAAAAAAGAATCAAGAGAATGAGCGTATCATGATGAATTCATGTTACAAAACCATCTCTAATCCAGAGGCTGATGACCCAAATATAGTAAAGGTTGTCACAGATACCGATGGCATAGCCCTCTATTTTTCAAGAGCAAAAGTGCCATATCCTAGAGACCACCATTTTGATTCATACAAAGGACATTTAGGTATTTACGGCTTTACAGTCAGATCATTACGTAAATTTTGCATGCTTGAACCTGCACCATTGGAAGATATAGAAAAACTAGAACAACTCAGGGCCCTCTATCATGGCTATGAAGTTGCTATGACAGAAGTAGATACAGAAAGTTTTGGCATAGACACTATGGAAGATTTAGACAAAGCGATTAAACACCATCAACTCTAATAAAATACAACATATATAGAGAAATTTTTCTCTATATACTTACCTTCTAACTTTTTACCGCTTTTCCAAGATCCCACATTGGCATAAAGATCCCAAGTGCCATAAGTAGTACTAATCCTGCGATAAAGAACATCATAATAGGTTCTATGTAGGCTGAAAGGTTATCGATCAAATCCTGAAATTGCATATCATAATACTCAGTCACTTTATCCAGCATAGCATCTAATTGACCTCCGGCTTCACCTGCTTTTACCATTTGAAGCAACATATTTTCATAAAGACCTGTAAGCTGAAAAGCTTCAGCCAAACTCATACCACGTCCGATATTTGCATTAACAGTTAACAACTTTTCTTTAATCGCAGCATTATCGACCATACCAACAGCTGTCTCCAGTGCTTCAGAGACAGGAATACCTGATTTAACTAACTGGCCAAATACCAAGTTGTATTTATGCATAGTGGAGAGGAAAATCGCTTTATTGATCAGATAGAATCGTGGGTGTATCATCATTTTATCCATCAGTAATTTAAATTCTGCATTGTTTTTATAGAAAAATTTCACGGCAAAAATAGAAGCAAATAAGATCAAAAGAATAAGTATTCCATAATTACTGAATGCCCACTCCAGCTTAAGAAGTATTTGTGTAGGCACTGGAAGTTCTGTTTTAAATTTAGAAAAAATATCTTTAAATTTTGGTACAACCACCATAATTAAGATCGTAAATGCAATTCCCATTGCAGCCAAGGTAATGAGTGGTGTACGTATGGCTTTTTTAAATTTTGCTGTATTATCTCTAATCGTTTCAAGTATATCTGCAAGTTTATGATAAGATTCGGAGATGTTACCCGTTCTCTCTCCAAGGTTTGTCATGGCTATGGCAACATGCCCAAACTCTTCCGTATAGGGTTCTATCGCATCGGAAATACTATTACCGGAGTTAATATCCTTATTGATAGTGGCATATATCTCTTTTAGCTGTTTATTCTCAGTATTTTCTGAAACTTCAACCAATGTATCATTTATCGGAATACCCGCATCTGTCATAACAGCAATTTGCCGTATCGTTGATATTTTATCATTGAGTGGTATCTTGGATTTAAATGATTTTTGTAATCCAGAAAAGAGTTCAGACAAACTATCTTCAAGGGGAGCAGCTGTTTCCACGGCTTTCATCACCATTGCCACAGGGAATTTTTGCTTAGCAAGGTTCACTGCTGCTATTTTATTAGCAGCCTTCATTTTCTCTTGGCGCTTTTTACCTTTTTCCATTACTGTTACATTAAAATATTTCATACTATAACCTCGCTACTCTGTAAATTTCTGCAATAGTCGTTTTACCTTCTAGAGCTTTATGCACACCATCTTCAAACATAGTGATAAATCCTTCTTCCTCAGCCTGTTTAGTCATCTCTTCTTTTGATGCCCCACTTGCGATCATACGAGCAAAAGTCTCACTGACAGTTAAAACTTCAGAGATCATTTCTCTTCCGGCATATCCACTGAGTCCACACTCTTTACATCCTTCCCCTACATAAAAAGTGGGGTTTTCAGGAAGGTATTGTTCTACAGATTTCCGGAGTGCTACATCAAGCACAGTCTCTTTTTTACAATGTGGACATATTTTACGGACAAGTCTCTGTGCCTGAATCGCAACCAATGCTCCACTGACCAGATACTCTTCTATACCCATATCCAAAATTCTGGTTACAGCAGAAATAGCATCATTGGTATGCAGCGTAGAGAGAACAAGGTGTCCAGTAAGTGCAGCTTGAATAGCAATACGTAATGTTTCCTTGTCTCTGATCTCCCCGATCATTATCTTATCAGGATCCTGTCTTAATATAGATCTAAGTGCATCAGCAAAACTTAATCCTATATTTGCATTTACATGTACTTGTTGCAAACCAGCCATCTGATACTCTACCGGATCTTCAACGGTAATAATTTTATCTTTTACATCTTTTATCGCATTAAGTGCACCGTAAAGCGTAGTTGTTTTACCAGAACCTGTTGGACCCGTAACCAATACAATACCATAAGGCACTTTAATAGCTTCAGAAAACCTATCATAACAAAATTTACTCATACCGGCATCTTCAAGTCTGATCATTGCTTTAGATTTATCCAAAATACGAAGAACAATTGATTCACCAAATATTGTTGGTAAAGTTGAAACCCTAAAGTCAAAATCTTTTTTTGATACAGTTGTAGAAAATCTACCATCTTGCGGTTTTCTTTTTTCTGCTATATCCAAATTTGAAAGCAGTTTCATTCTTGAAGCCAATGGATTAAAAATATCTCTATCAAATGTAAAGCTTTGTCGCAAAATACCATCTACACGTACTCTTACAATACAACTCTTTTCCATTGCTTCAATATGAATATCACTTGCACCTGCGAATATAGCTGATTTTAAAATCACATCAATGAGTTTTAAAACCGCTGGAGATTCGTCAGACTTTTCATTAACCTTTCCTTCCTGGGCCAAATCTTTACGAATATCAGTAACCAATCCTTTAATACTTTCATTTATTTCCAGACGTTGTAAATGCTGATGTATTTGGCTGGGTTTAGAAATAGCAATTCGTATAGGTTTCTTAGGGAAAAGTCTTTGTATAGCATCTTGTGCTGCCATATCAAGAGGATCATCAAATACAATAAGAACATTTAAATCATTCTCTTCTATAGGTATAATATTGTATTTAAGCAATTGACTATATGAAACTTTTGAAAACAGTCTCATATCAATTTCACAATCATCTAAATCAACATATTCTACATGTAGCGATTTAGCCACCTCTTCAATGATAGGAATAATATTTATTCCCTCTATTTTTTCAAGATGAGCTAAAGTAATTACGCCTTGTCTTATTTTCTTGGCTAAAAATATTTCTACAGTATGTAAATCGATCATTTTTTCAAGTAAAAGGTTTGCAAAGGATATCTTTTTGGGAGGTCTGCTTTTTACTAGTGTAGAAATTGCATCTTTCGTGATAAGATTTTCTTTCAGCATGATTTCAATGAGTTTTACCATTTACCACTTCCTAATATTAATTAATAAGTATAACATTAAATACTAAATATCGTTTTATAATTTATCATTTTCAATCTGATATAATAATTTTTTCGCCTCATGTGAATCTGATTTCTTTACATAAGTCGTTAAAATAGAAATTGCTTCATTTTTACGACCCATTTTCACTTTTGACTTTACAAAAATGAGTAAACCTTCTTCCATGTCTTCATCAAGTTTATTTATTTCTAATGCCCAATATACTGCTTTTTCATAATCACCTTTTTTATAATAACTTCTAGCCAAAAATAAAGCATCATCAATATCATGTGATTCCAAAAAACGCTTTTCAACATCTCCATATGCAGTAACACTTGTTGATTCAATAATCTCTAAATGTATTTTATTCTTTGCTTGAGGTGCTTCTTCTGCAATGAATTCATTTGTATCATCCAGTACAGGTATATCAACAAGTATATTAAGAGGATTTTTTACAACTTTATCGGAAATATCTATTACGTTCTCTTTTACTTCTAGTCTATTCAAAGCATCATCGATCAATACACTCTGCTTTACATTCATCTTTTTAGTGTCTAAACTATCTTTGGTACTAACTTCTTGACTTGACATCTCTTTTGAAGCCTCAAAATAGCTCTTCCATTTGCCAAAATCTATTTTGTCATTTATTAGAAAAATAGTAGCTGGTGCAATAAGAACAAATAAAATTAAACTACCTATGTACCAAGGTTTTAACTTTCTTTTTCTATATTGTTTCCATTCATGTTCTAGTTGTTTGATATCATACATGAATGTATCCTAATTTTAATGCTGACATTTCAATGATTTTGTCTGATATCTTTTCATAATTTACTTTAGACGGTTCATTTTTATCATAATATTCACAAATTTCAAAAATAGTAAATAAAAGTTTATTACACTCTCTATAATTTCCTTTTGTATATTTATGAATACGTTTCATATTCTTCTCTTTAATACTATTTGCTATTTCAAAAAGATTCTTTTTGAGAAGTTTTTTATGGATATAAGCAGTTTGATCTTCTTTTGTGGCATTTTTTAATTCAATGACTTCCCATATACGTGATTGAAAATGTTCTTTTGCAATAAGATCTTCGTCATCAGTCTTATGGAGTGAAACGACAAATTTGACTGCACGACTATCAGAGAGAAGTCGTATTTTTTCCATCATCTCTGGCCCGTACATTTGTGCTTCATCTAGTAAAATGATGATCTCTCTTTTACCTCTGAGATTTTTACAAAAATCAACCAAAGCAGAAAAATTCACTTCTGTATTACTAGGCAGATCTTTTTTAGTTAAGACTTTAAATAATTTATGAAAAAACTCTTTTTCATTAATTGCAGGTGTATCAAAATAGTGGATCTCTTTTTGATGTTTCAATTTTTCCTGGATGCGATTCAGTAAAATACTTTTACCCGTACCAGGTTTACCAAAGAGTAAGATCATCTTCAGCGGCTTATCCATACTGTGTTGCAGTTGCTGATAAGCTGTGACTGAAGAATCTAAATCAATGTAATCGTCAATATCTATAGAATCAACAAATACATTTTTAGCAGCTTCATATCTACTTTTCATTTAACTTTGAATATCCTAAATCTTTTAAAGAAACAGACTTAGAGTTTTTAACAATATGTGGAGTGATAATAAATACCAGTTCTTCCACTTTATTAATTTTTTCTTGACGCTTAAATAGAGTACCTAAGCCCGGGATATCCCCCAATAGTGGTACATGGTTATCTTTAAATCCTGTTTGGCTTGAAATAAGACCACCAAGTATAGCATGTTGTCCATCTTTTACTTTGATTACAGATGCTAATTGTCTTCTCAATAAATCAGGTGGAATCGTTCTGACACCAGCATCGGACGTAATAGTATCCACTGTATCTGAAATAGATGGATTAATTTTTAATGTGATCATGCCATTCTCATCAATTTCCGGTGTAATATCCAGTAAAATACCTGCAAACACAGAATCAACCAATTCACCTTCAGCTGCTACGGCTCCACCTCCACTACTTGCAGTACTCGAGGATTTAATTTTATAGAATAATTCTTTACCCACACTAATAAGTGCAGGTTGATTATTCAGTGTCATTATACGAGGACTTGAAACAGTTTTGACATCACCTTGTGTCGATAAGAACTTCACTACTTCACTTACATCAGTACTCCCCGTTAAACTAAGTACTTTTGCACTAGTTGGAGCTGAAGTACTTACTGCATCATCTACAATACTTGGTAACGTGAAATTAGTGATCCCGGTATCATCAAATGTATAGGTCGCAATATTTTTTTGAGCCGAAAGCAATGTATTCACCGTAACATTTTGTAAACTGTAAAGTTGAGACCAATCAACCCCTGTTGTTGTACTGTCATCAAACGTAACATTAAGAATACGTATATCGATCAACACCTGTGATTTAATCTGTTTCGTTAATGCATCTATATATCGGGATACTCTATTAATCTGTCTATCTGTACCCGTTACTGTAACCATACCAGCTTCTGGGTTAATGATAGGTGCTAAAGGATTATACTCCCAAACTTTACCATCTGGACCAGTCCAGCTTTCACCTGATCTAGTATAATGTGTACTACCATCTGCTGCACCAATAAGAATACGTTGAACTTCTTTTTCAACAGTTGTCCAAAATTGGAACTCATCAGTACTTTCTATCTCGATACCTGTTTTGGATGCTGACGAAGTATCTGTGCCTCCTGTTCCTCCCGATGAATCTTCTGTACCTGCTATAGTCACATTTGCCGTACTTTTTCCTATTCTTTTCCCAGAAATATAATGAATACGGAATGTACGTGTGATCAAGTATGATATCGTAAGCTTATTCCCATTTAATGAATAATTTAAATCATTATCTTTAAGAATAGTATTCAAAAAACCTTTTAATGTACTATTTTTCAATTTTACATAATAAAGTTTTTTATTCATCCGTAATTTTGCAGCATCATCCTTAATAACAACACTTAATCCACAAGTATCTGCAAGATTATCAATTACATCTCCAATTGATAATTTACTGTCTATTGTTACACTAAATAACTTTGTAGAACAACTACCTGCTGCGAGATTATGAGTAAACCCCAACAGCATAGCAAATACTATAAGAAACTTAACTCCTGATATTTGTACTTTTTTCATTCTATAACCTTTCCTCTAACTTGATAAAACTATCTCTCTTTTCATGAAGAAATAATTTTTTAACGTGATTGCCATTTCGAAGTACCACACCTCTTTGACCTATATATTTTACTGTATACCCCATTATAGTATCACCAAGACTGCTCCATGCGTCATTAATATAGGCTTTACCATTAACAATAGCATGCAATACCAACTTTGCTTCTTCTGAAGGCTTGGTAAATGTTGTTGTATTATTCTCTTCAGATATTCGTACAAATGGATCTTTTGTAGTCTCCAATGTTTCTAATTTTACACCTTCACGTTTTTCATGTATTTGCATAACCATTTTTTGTATTTGATCAACAGATAAATCTGCATTTACTAGCACTGTTAGTGATAATAATAAAAATATCTTTTTCATTAGTGATTTATCCCCCATACTGAAATATGAATATCTGCTATCGTTTTTGATGAATCGGCATCTGAAGTAAATTCTGTTTTAAAAATATCTGTGACCAAAACATTTTGTTCAAGTTCATTCATAAACTTAATGATATTCTTATACTCTCCTTTACAACCTACACCTATTTCTAGAACATGTCCAAAACTACCGGTGTTTTCATCCACATATTTATTGGTGATGTATTCCAGATCAACATTTTGTATTTCTGCTTTATTGGTGATAGAATTTAGGAATTTCGACCAACTTTTTTGATTAAATAACATACCTGACAGTTTTTCTAAATTGGAATCTATAAATTTAATTTTATTCGTTGTATCAACAATTTCTTGTTTTTTAGTCACGATATCATTATCAAATTTCTTCACATAATAATTACGGTCTCCGTTAACTGTAATAGACTTTAAATATATATTATTGTCAGTGATACTTTTTTGCATACTTTTTTTACTTCGTTCACTTTTTTTATACATATCTTCTGTATAAGGCAATAATAATTCATAACCAAGATAGGCTATCACAGCTGCAAGTCCAAGGATAACTACCCACTTTTCACTCTCTTTTTTAGGCGCAAAGTAAATATCTAATGCTTCTAATTTATCTTCTAAAAATTTCATTTTAATTCAACCTTTAACAGACCTTTATAGTAGTTACTACCTGGATCCTTTTGGATTTTTTCAATATCAATTTCAGTGATTTCATCAAAATGAGTATCAGACATATACTTAATTACTTCTGTAAATTTCCTATCATCTGTACTAACCAAAGACAACCACAATGTATCATTCTCACTTTTTAATTTATCTACATTGACATCAAACTGATCAAGTTCTTCAGCAACTATATGAAATGTTCCAGACTTAAGACGATAATTGACCTTTTTATCATAAATAGATGTCAGCGTCTTCGCTTTACCATCATACTTAGTAGATAACACTTTGATCTTTTCATCTAAACCTTTGATCTGGGTTTTTTTCTCATTGAGTATTTTTTTATATTTATTCGATTCTGCCGTAAGTTTATTATTTTCTATTGTTAATGCATAAATTTTTGCATCATTGACATAGGAACCAACCAAATAGACCAAAGGATATGCCAAACTAAGAGAAATAGCAGCAAATGTTGAAATAATAAACTGCCCACTGGCTCTATTAACAAATGATGGTGGTCGTGGGTACATGGTTAAATTAACTAAAGATGATTCATCTTCCATATAATCAAATGAACTTAAAAGCATCAAATATTGTAATTGGTCTGTATACCATTCTTCATTTGAAACATTATAATTAAAATTAAAATCTGATGAGTGTAAGCCTAAATAGTTCTGACTATAATCATCCAAACCTATTATAGGACCTTTTTCACTCCCTATAAACATCTGATCAATCGTATCTAAATTAAATGCTCTTTTTGCATAAATAATAATATCATTGATCGTAATAAACACTTCAGCAAAAATTTTCATAAAGCTTTGTTGATAGTCATTATTGGTAGTTTTGAGACCTTCAGATTCTAATATAGTATAGAATTCTTTTTCATCAACTTTTTCACCTATAGACTCACAATATTTATCATAAATCTGTTCTAAAGAGTACTCTACTGATTTAGAATAAAGATATTGACCATTCGTATAGATGGTAACAAAGGCATCATTTTGTGTAAAATAAACAAAACAATGCGTACCATTATCTTGTAGTATCTCTTTAGTATAGAGTGATTTGTAAAGAAGAGGAGCAGGAACAAGAAGATCTATGTATTTGGTCTGTTCTTTTACAGGCAAATACAGTTCATCAAGTGATTCAGGCTCAGCGACAAAGATATGATATTCTCTCTCCTCTCCTGCACTTTCAACCTCAATAGAAGAAATAATGTAAGTATTAGCTTGATCTAAGCCTAACTCTTCATACGCTTTTATATCAAGTATATCAGCGATATCTTCTTCTGGAATACTTCTACTTAAATGTACTGTTGTAGTAATAATATCTTTATTATTAACATATGATGTAATAAAGTTTGAAGTATTATATGTGAGCTTATCTAAAGGTTTAAATAGATCATTCTTAAATGCATAACTTTTATCCGTGTATGCATTAAGAGTAACAACATTTTTTACAGTCGATTCTGACGAACTTTTTTTCAAAAACATTTTAAACTTCCTTGTTTGTTAACCAATTATATATGTTATAATATTAAAACTATCTTACAAAGTGTAAAACTTTCTTAATAATATAACTTTTTTTAATTATTTATCTTTATTTTATACTAAAGTCCCGTCTATAGCCTGTCTTATCGCACTTGTAGAAAATATTATTTTTAGAATTTAGACAAAATTTTAAACGATATAACCAAATTCTTCTAAACCATCTTTATTTTTACTCCATCCTTTTTTAACAGATACATGAAGATCTAAAAATATTTTTTTACCTGAAAATAGTTCCATCTGTTCACGAGCAAGTTTTCCTACACGCTTGATCCCTGCACCTTTTTGACCTACGATCATACCTTTTTGTGTATCTTTTTCAACAACAATAGTTGCATACACTTTATCCATAGTATCACTCTCTTCTATTTTTTCTATGGTTACATCACTCTCATAAGGTATTTCATCACTTAAATTTTCAAAGATTGACTCACGAATAAGTTCTTTATAGATATTTCGTATGTGTTCTGTTGTAAGGATTTCAGGATCATATAAAAAAGGAGACGTTGGTAAATGTTTGCATATCTCATCAAGAAGTTGTTTTTTACCTACCTTTTTATTTACAGAAAAGGGGATGATCGCTTCAAAATATTCTTGATATTTCTGATACTCACCCAACTTGGCTAAAATGTCGCCCTGCTTTACATGATCGATCTTGGTTAGAACAACGATATGCTTTACGCCTTTGGCTTGAGCGAGTTTCAAAAACTTTTCATATTCTGTAAGCTTGTCAGTAATAGGTGCGAGGAAAATAATAAGATCACTGTCACCCATTGCTTTAAGTGCCTCATCTAACATAAACTGATTGAGTAATCTTTCTTTTTCATGTATACCGGGGGTATCTACAAAAATAATCTGTGCATTTCCATGCATTACAATAATGTTCATACGTTTACGTGTTGCTTGTGCTTTCTTTGAAACCATGGCAAGTTTTTCACCTACAATATGGTTAAGCAAGGTACTTTTCCCTGCATTTGGTCTTCCTACAACTGCAACAAAACCAGCTTTTGTATCTACTTCTTCATTTTCATGATCAAACATTTAACTTTCCTTTTAAGTGACTAGTCACTTGAATCTACTGCTGACGTAAACATAGTGTCAACATAGTTAATTGGAGCTTGGCTCTAATAACATTCTATCTATAATATATAACGGGTTGCATCTTCATCTTCAACCACTTTACTTATCTTCTCTTCTACCAAAGATTTGTCAATGGTCACTTTTTCACCATTATGCTCATCTGCAGAAAAACTGATCTCTTCCAAGATCTTTTCCATGACTGTATGTAAACGTCTGGCACCTATGTCTTCTGTCTTTTCATTCGCAAGCAATGAATAGTGAGCTATGGCTCTCAGTGCGTCTTCATCAAAGACCAATTCAACACCTTCTACATGCATCAATGCTTTATACTGTTTGATGAGTGAGTTATTTGGTTCAGTCAAAATACGATATAACGTTTCTTCATCCAGACTATTAAGCTCTACACGTAAAGGGAAGCGTCCTTGAAGTTCAGGCATAAGGTCGCTGGGTTTACTCACATGAAATGCACCTGCTGCGATAAATAGTATATGATCTGTATTTACCATACCCAACTTCGTGTTCACGGTTGAACCTTCTACAATAGGGAGTAAATCTCTTTGTACACCCTCTTTACTTGGATCTTGTCTGCTTTGAGAGTTAGAGGCTACAGCCACTTTATCGATCTCATCGAGAAATACGATTCCGCCTTTCTCTACTTTTTCGAGTGCAAGTGATTTAAGCTCCTCTTCATCAAGAAGTGCTTGACTTGCTTCAGCTTCCAATATCTTCTTAGCATCTTTCACGGTGACTTCTTTTTCAGGGCCTTTTTTTCCCATACCACCTAATACTTTTACA
This sequence comes from Sulfurovum sp., assembly GCF_041551015.1. Lineage (GTDB taxonomy): Bacteria > Campylobacterota > Campylobacteria > Campylobacterales > Sulfurovaceae > Sulfurovum. The sequence continues at coordinate 11,212 of NZ_JBFENQ010000037.1, forward strand.
ATAGACTCCTGTACCTGTATCATTTGAGGAGGGAGTCCTTCTTCTGGAAGGCTAACATTATTTGGCATCTCTACTTTAATTTTAAGATGGTCAAGTTCGCCTTTGGCAAACTTCTCTTGCATACGTGCAAATGAAGCATCATACTCCACTTTCTTTTGTTCACTCGCACCAGAAGGAAGAGGAGGAAGAAGTTTTTCTATAATTTTATTTTCAATATAGTTTTGTATCTTCTCCTTATTTTTCTCATTTTCACTCTCACGTACTAAACTCATAGAAGTTGCGGCCAAGTCACGTATCATTGATTCAACATCTCGTCCGACAAATCCGACTTCAGTATATTTACTGGCTTCTACTTTGATAAATGGAAGATTCATCATTTTAGCTAAACGTCTAGCTATCTCTGTTTTACCAACTCCAGTACTACCTATCATTAATATGTTTTTAGGTGTCACATCCTGCTGTATCTCAGGGCTTAGCTTCATACGTCTGTAACGGTTTCTAAGTGCTACTGCAATAGTCTTTTTTGCTTCATTCTGTCCTATAACATACTTATCAAGGTAAGCGACTATCTCTTTAGGTGTTAAATTGTCCAAAGTGCTTCCTTACAATTCTAATATTTTAATATTTTTGTTCGTATAGATACAAAGTTCACCTGCAACTTCAAGTGATTCCTGTACCAGTTCTCTTGGATCCATATCTGTATGTTTATCCAAAGCACGTGCTGCTGAGATGGCATAGTTACCACCAGATCCTATCGCTGCTATCTTTCCGTCTTCTGGTTCCACGACATCACCTGTACCTGAAAGAATAAAGATATGCTCTTGGTTCAATACGATCATCATTGCTTCAAGTTGACGTAAATGTTTGTCTTTTCTCCACATTTTAGAAAAACCTATAACTGATTTAAAAAGATCACCTCTTTTTTCAGCAAGTATCCCTTCAAACATATCGAAAAGATTAAATGCATCTGCGGTACTTCCGGCAAACCCTGCCAATATTTTTCCATCATACAAAGTACGTATCTTCGTAGCATTGCCTTTGAGTACAGTATCTCCAAAAGTGACTTGTCCATCCCCACCGATAACTGCTTTTCCGTTACCTTTATAACCAAGTATCGTAGTAGCATCAAACATGACTATATACCTACTACTTCTACTTTAAGCGTTGCATGTATACCATGCCCAAGTTTGGCATCTACTTCATGTAGACCTGTAGACTTAAGTGCTTTTTTAAGGTTGATATGTTTTTTGTCAAGTTCTATACTCAATTGTGCTTCTATGGCGTTGGATATATCGGCATTTCCAACTGAACCCTTTATCCCAACTGGTGCCAAAGGTTTTTCTACTTTAATTGTTGCTGCTTCAAGTGTAATTTTTTCAGCCTCAAGTCGAGCTAATTCATCTCTAAGATTTCTTGCCATCTCCTCTTGTTCAGCTTTCCAATTTTCTACTACATCAGGAGTAGCTAACTTGGCCAAGCCTTTTCCTATGAGAAAGTTTTGTCCATAACCATCTTTTACTTCTTTAATTTCACCGGCTTTACCAAGTGCTTTAACATCTTTGATCAATAATACTTTCATTTATTTATTCCTTCTTGTGCCATATGTTCTCATAATTCTAACAAACTTTTACTAGACATCTGTTAAAAGTCACGTACATCACATATTTTAAAGTATAGCTTTAGTGTGATAATAGTATTATAGTAAATATATGGAAAAGGGGATTTTGTATGAAGCATTTTTATGTTTTACTGACTGTTGTTCTGTTTATACTCCAAGGGTGTGCAACTAAAGAAGCTACAGTAGAATTAAACCATCAAGAAGTTAAAGCAGAAACTACTACGACAGATACTCTCAAAAATAGTACTCATAATGAGCAAAAAATAGAAAACAACGTAGAAGAGTTTGAAGAGGAATTTTCAGAACAAGAAACTGAGACTATTAAAGACCCATTGAGTGGGTACAATAGAGTAATGACTTCTTTTAATGATACCCTTATGATGTATGTTTTCATTCCTATTTCTGAAGCTTATGCATATATCATACCTCAACCTTTACGTTTAGGTGTGTCCAATGCTGTTGATAACATACAATTTCCTATTCGTTTTACCAATAACCTTTTGCAAGGTAAA
>NZ_JBFENQ010000038.1:0-12971 GCF_041551015.1 Sulfurovum sp.
GAAATGGAGAAAAAAGCACTTTTCCTGGTCTTGCTGCTCATCATCCTTGTAGCATCTCTCAACATTATCTCATCTCTTCTCATGACTGTAATGAGCCGAAGAAGAGAGATAGCCCTTATGCGTACACTAGGTGCCACAAAGGTAGAGATCAAAGCTATCTTCTTTAGATTAGGTCTTATTATAGGAAGTGCAGGTATTTTGGCTGGAACACTACTTGGTGGAGTTGGTATCTGGATACTTACTACTTTTGACATCATCTCTATGCCAGCTGATGTTTACGGTACCTCAAAACTGCCTGTTGATCTCACCTTAAATGATTTTGGACTTATCATTCTAGGGACAAGTATTATTATACTGCTTTCATCCCTCTATCCAGCGAAAAAAGCATCGCAGACGGATCCTTTAACTGTTTTAAGAAATGAATAGATAACAATTCTATCTAATCAAACATATCCATTACAGAGTTTCCATGTTCAAATACATCAAAAAGAGAAGCTTCCTCCTCCTCTTCAAAAATATTAAAAGGTGAGTCATCAAACACACCAAACATTGTGTTATACATTTTAGAAGAGTTATACATCATCCCTGACATAAATTGTGCGGACTGACCAGAATACTTGGCCCCTTGATAGAATTTAGTACCTGTATCCATAATACCACCAAGTGGAGTCGATGCCAAAAAGCTATCATCTTTTTTCTTAGTAGACCCGAAAAGACTAGGTAGTTCTAAATCCATACCTATGGTATTTCCAAATGAGCGTAGGCTATTATTGAGAGAAAAACCTTCATCTTTTTTTGGTTTATCTTCTAAGCGCAATGTTTGTTTGATACTTGACAGTGCACTATCCATATCTAAACCATCTTCTAAACCAAGTTTTTCCTTTACATCATTCATTCTTTTATCTAATGAACTTTCATATTTTGGCACCTGATAGTCGATATTTAATTCTTCTCTTATTTTGTCTAATTTTTTAACTTCAGCACTGGGTTCTTTGATATTTAATTCTTCCCTCATTTTTTTGACTTTTTTCTCTTTAGCACTAAGTTTAGGTGCTTGGATATTTAATTCTCTTCGTATTCTTTCTATTTCACTCTCTTGATTCGTCTCTTTTTTACTATGAGGAGATTGTTTCTTTTTTTGTACCTGTTTGAGATCTAAATTATTAGAATTGTCTAGTGGTTCATCTTCTATACGGTAATGATTCTTTATCTCTTGAAAAGCGTCTTCTTCAGGGGCACTTAATGCCTTTTCCATGGGTAATAGTTCACTGTCTATGCTGCCAGATAATATTTCTGAACTTTCATCTTGTACCGTGTATGGGGTCTTCATGTCTTGTGAAAACCTAGCTTCATCATTATTCAAATCAGCCCAAATAAAAATACTCAGTCCTAGTGTGATTAAAAGAATTTTTTGCATCGTTTTATTCTACCTTATGGTCTAACTAATATCTTCATTATACACTATTTTATTCGTTTATAATATGCTCTGTTGATTCAAGAGCTCTTTTAAGTATTCTCAGAGGCAAAGAGAGAATATCCCCTCCTGCGGATGTCTTGACTTCAGGATTCTCCAACGTTCCCGTAATTTGCAATCCAAAGGTCATACTCTTGTCTTCCCCCATTAAGATATAACCTACAAGAGGTAAACTACCTACTAATTTTCCCAATTCTCGTGCGGACTGGATAGCAAGATTCAAATCAATGGTTTTCTTCTGCAAATCAATTTCACCCACTCCAGCGATCGTTGCTGATTTTCCTTTAATATAGATAGAATCAAATATTATTTTATCTTTTTTAATCATTCTGTATTCAGCTACGCCTTTTTCTATAGTAAACCCTTTAACAGAATAACCTGGGTTACGTAAAGATGCTAAAGCAGGTATAGTATTGATGAAAGCTAAAGCATTATTATAAGCTTTAAAGTCTTTCATCACACCCCCTTCAACAATGATCTCGCCTTTCATGGTTTTCTCAGGATTTCCAGATTTTTTTAGTGAATAGCGTCCATTTTGCAAGCCCTTGAAATTAATCAAAGGGTGAAGTACTTTATCTTTTACACGCAGTGCCTTCATTGAAAGGATATCATTCTTCTTAGAAAACTTTATAATATCACCAGATGAACTACCGATGGCTTTAATATCTCCATTGGGCTTCACTTCTACATCATAACTGTCAGTTACTAGACTATAATCACCATATCTAAGATTACTGTTTTTACCCAAGATAATCAAACTTTTAACCTCTTTGCCTGTATCTTTCTTCTCTGTGTCTTCCTTCTCCAATTTTTTCTTTTGCATATTTAAATATTTTTCAAGATCAAAATTAAGATTGCTAAGTTTGACTCTTGAGTTAGCTTTATTATAATAAAAACGTTTATTAAAGGCATAAAAATCTAAGTCTTTATCTGTAAATTCACCCTCAAAAGGAACTCTTGTTTTACATTGATCATCTTTTTCATAGAGAAAACATGATGTTCTTTTCAACATACCTTTAAATGTATAGGTTTTAAAATCTTTCGTTTTAATCTCCATATCACCACCTTCTTCAAGAGGGCCTGGATCAGGTAAATATGGTTTGATCTTATTTAGATCATTTAAATGGATCGATATTTCTTCTCCATTGTTCGTAAGTTTTATAGCAAGTTTAGGTATCTTGACATCTATGTTTTTTGTATAATCTAATACAAAAGGTAATTTTTGCTCTTTTAAAACAAAGAATTTCTTTTTTTCTTCTCCAAGTGTAATCGTTTTGGCATCAAGAATCAAATCTGCTTTTTTCTTTTGCAGATCTATCTTACCATTTAGCTTACCTTCATATAGCACATCGTTTAGATAGATATCTTTTAAAGTAATAAGGCCCTTTTTATATTGCAGATTACCTTTTTCAACAAGAAGTTTGACTTTTCCCAGCCAGACATCACCTCTACCAAAGTCAACATTTGCAAAGAAATCGTTATAATCATTCTTCAAACCTATATCTGCCATAAACAGAACATTAACTTTCCCGCTTTTTTGATCCAATCCCAAGTCAATATCATATGCCTTCAATAAATTCTGCATAGTCGTATCAAAGGGATTGTCAGCTCTGATTTTAAGTTTTAAGTTCGTATGACTATTGAGTAAATTGAGTATAGAGACGCTACTGCCTTTTAAACTTATTCCTTCATAGGTCGGTTCTTTTAAATCAAAATAGAGTCCACCATTCTCATAGGTCAATAGTAAACTTTGTGCTAAAACCGGTGCTAGATTTTCTTTAAAATGTATTTTAGTATCCGAGAAAAGAATCTTGCCATTTAAGGCATCGAAATCCATTTTAAATGTACTATTTTCTACGGTTCCTTTACCCGTTAAAGAGAGGAGTTTATACTTCTCTGCTTTGACTTTATCTACTACCCAACTTCTCACACCTTCCACAAGATCAAATTTATCAATGATGCTTTTCAAGTCTCTAAAAGTATCACTGCTTAGACCAAAATCTATCTTATTTCCTTCTTTTCGTGCGTTAAATCTTCCGGCTGCATCATACAAGGTAAAAAAACCTTCTGTTGACAATATCTCTTCATGCAGATCATATTTGAACTTTCCACTCATCGTTAGATTATGTTCTTTCAACTTAAGTAGAGGAATGGTTGCTTTTAACATTTTTCCATCACGTCTTACTGACCCTATAATTTCATAATCTTTACTTGAAAGCTCTAAAAAATCATCTTTAAACTTAATACTCATTCTATTATTATCAAAGATAATATTTTTCAGTTCTATAGAATCAAAAAAAGTAAGTGTATATTTGACACGTTCCAGTACTTCAGGAATGTTATCAAAAGAAGGATCTGTTTTTCTTTGAGGGATAATGACATTATCTGCTTTCAATATAAGCTTTTTATCGAGTTTGATGTATAATCCATCTACATTATAATCTGCTACTTTGAATGTATCAAACTTGATACCTGCCAGAAGCCACATAAATAAAGCTATAAAAAGGACAACCAAAAATATGAGTGTATTACGTAAAAGCACATGGATAGCATGGGCAGAAAACATTGCACTGGTTTTGATCATCTCTTTTGCCTTTTATACTACACTACCCATAAAAACAACACGGACACTTTTAGTCCCACAGGGCTCAATTACTCATATTATATCACAGCTGACACAAAAAGGGTATGCTCTAAGCCCTATAGACAAATATATTTTAGTCTTTCTTGGTCAACCTCAAAGTGGCTGGGTAGATATAGGAGAAACCCACTTAAATCGCATCGATTTTTTATATAAACTCACCACTGCAAAAGCCAAAATGGAAGAGATAACGCTTATCCCTGGTGAAACTACAGAACTTTTTTTAATTTCAGTAGCCAATGATCTAAGCCTTGATAAAACAAAATTAGAAGAGTATTATAAAGAGTTTTCAAACTATCCTGAAGCTGCCATCTATGCGGATACCTATTATGTACCATATGGTATCACTGAGAAACATTTCATCCATTTTCTTCTTTCTGAATCTGAAAAAAGATATAAAGAGATCTCCGAAAAAATCTATGGAAACTATAGCACCAAACAGTGGTTAAATATACTTATCATCGCCTCTATCATACAAAAAGAAGCAGCCAATACAAAAGAGATGCCCCTTGTCTCATCTGTTATTTATAACCGCCTTAAAAAAGGAATGCCTTTACAGATGGATGGAACACTGAACTATGGTAAGTATTCACACATTAAAGTGACCCCCGAACGTATCAAAAATGATACGAGTAGATTTAACACATACAAGTATAAAGGTTTACCTCATTCGCCTATAGGGGCAGTCTCTTTTGATGCTATCATTGCAGCGATCAAACCTGCTAAAACAAACTACCTCTACTTCATGAAAAATGCGCAAGGGGTACATGACTTTACTGACAGCTATAAAATGCATCATAAAAATATTCAAAAAGCGCGTTGATCTTAAAAAGACTAAGAGGTAAGTATTTCCAAATCATTCAGGTCAAACAAAAGTAAGTTTGTATCCTGTGTCTGCAACAGCTCATTTGAAAATCCACTCTTGGAAAAAAGTGCATAGACATCCACTTTTATACCTGACTCAAGTGCTTTTGCTTTGAGCTTAGTCAATTCATTTTTACAAACCTTCCTGTCTTTATATTTACACTCTCCCAAAATGATCTTCTTATCTTTACTTACGGCTAAAATGTCAAATTCACTGTGGATATTCCAAAAGCTTCCTCCACTGATCAATGGGTTTTTATCTTCATAGTGTTGTGTAAGAAGTACGTCACAGAGTTGTTCATATACTAATGAACGCAAACGCTCATAGTGTTTCTCAAAGTTTGCTAAAAAAGCATCGCCTTTTCCTAAGGCCAGATCTTTTTTATAATAGGTCACAAAACCAAACCAAAAACGCATAAATGGCTGTACAAAACGTAATTTATCCTGTACCCGGTAAGAACGCTGCTCTTTTTTGAGTTTATGTTTAGGGTGGATACGTAATGGTGATTCTCTAGAAGCTTCAACCTTTAAAATATTTAAATCAACTAACTCTTGCACGATCTGCTCGCCCAGTGTTTCACTAAGCTTGGCTTTTCTAAGTACAGAGTAAAGTTTCCCATCGCCTCTGGCTACTGCCATCAGTATTTCACGATATGGACTTTCTAAAAGGTATGAAGGAGAAACAAGTGCCTGAAACTTTGAGAAGTTTTGTACAAAATTAGACTCCACCATGGAAAAGACATCATCAAAGTAGTCTAACTCTATATTTTTACCTATCCCGCCTAAAATAGAAAAATATTCAACAGCCTGTTCTAATTCCAAATAAGAAAAATGTTGGTAAAATCTCTGAAATGATGCTTTGATGAAATCCCTTTATTCATAAATTAAATTATTTTAACATACTTTTATTTGAATTTTTGTATGATTAATTATTAATCAACACTAAAGAGTATTATGGAAACATTTTTCACCAAATCAGATAAAATACAGCATATCATCAAAAGTTTTAACCTTACCAAGTCACTCTTTGTTTCATCTATCATTATAGGTGAAGCACATACAGGTAAAAAAACACTTGCTCAATACCTTTTCCCAGATACCCCTTTAGTCTCAGGAAACAATCAAAAAGAAGTTGAGGAAGCACTTGAAAACAATGATGAACTCATCATCACTAATTTTGAAAAACTTAGTAATCAAAGTTCTCTTGATTTCAGCAATAAACGTATCATTGCTACAGCAGACTATATGGGAAACCCGGAACTCATTGATGACATTTTTGCTTTTATTTATGCTATGCCATCACTACAGGAACGTCCTGAAGATATTAACTATTTAAAAGAGCTATTTATCAAAGAAGCAAGCTCAACTTTAATGATAGAAGAGAATACATTTGAGTCTGATGACATCCCTCTAAATCTCACTAAAAACACTAAAAGTCTTAAAAGATCCATCTATATACATCTTATGAAACACAGTATTGATGCTCAAGACATAGAAGGCATACTCTACCACTATTTACTCAAGCACCTTGATGGCAATGATGGATATAGAGAACACCTTGGCTTATATGAAAAACCGCTTATAGAAGCCGGCCTAAAAAAATTTGGCTCACAACTGCAGCTCTCTCAGGTTTTAGGTATCAACAGAAATACACTTAGAAAGAAAATACATGAGCACAACATCGATTGATTTTAAATCTTTTATAGAATGGGATAACAATCCTTTTATACTTTTTAGTGATCAGGGAAAAATTCTCTACCTTAATAATGCTGCAGAGATTTTATTTGGGTATGTCACTAAAAAAGAGCTTTATGATGTTGCGTTATCTTATGCACCTCAAAATTTCGGGTATAAGACTACCTCACTGACACTCAATTATGATACCTATATATTTCACGCTATTACAGTAGGATATGAGAATGAAGAACAAATTTCCTTACGCCTATACAACACTCCACGTATTAAATCAAAGCGTAAAATAGAAAAAGATAAACTTATTACAACTGATATCAATATTTTACTAGAAGCGAACATAGCACTTTTTAGAACAAAGAACAGCAATTCTCTTAAGCTTTTAACCGATCATGATCTGCCTGCATTTAAAATAGACCAAAATAATTTTTCTAAACTTTTAAGAAAAACACTGAATGCCTTTAGGTCCTCAGACTCCATTGATATTTCTCTCAAACTACTCTTTGGTCAACATGTAATCATAGAAGGTAAAAAAGAAGCCATCGCTCAACTCGCTATCGTTGCCAATGGACGTTATGCAGATACAGATGAAGAGATACGTACCCTCGCAGAAGTAAGCCAGATCAAATGTATTCTCAAAGAACACTCCATCAAACTTGAAATACCTCTTATTCAATAAGCAACAATATTGATTAAAAATTAATCAACTATCTATAATAAAAAATCATCATACATGTTACTATTGTCTTGTAAAAATTAATTTAAAAGGAAATAGCATGAAATTAAAACTTTCAGCTCTAATGGCAATGTTTTTGCCTATCTTTGCTTTTGCAGAAGATAAACTGGACACAGGTGACACAGCGTGGATGATGGTATCAACAGCATTAGTACTTCTTATGACACCAGCAGGATTAGCACTTTTTTATGGTGGTATGACAAGAAGTAAAAATGTATTGAATACTTACGCTATGGTAATGGGTGCATTTGTACTTGCATTTGTAGTATGGATCATTGCAGGTTACTCTATCGCATTTGGAACAAATGAAAACGCTATGCTTCAAAATGTATTTGGTGGATTTGGTAATGTGATGCTTGATGGTATTAAGTGGACTGACCTTTCTGGTACATACCCTACTTATGTATTTATCGCATTCCAAGGTACATTTGCTGCGATTACTGTAGCTATCGCTTCAGGTTCTGTTATCGGACGTATGAAGTTCTCAACATGGATGGTGATTGTTGCATTATGGGGTCTTTTTGTTTATGCTCCAATAACACACATGGTATGGGGTGGAGACGGTGCACTTCTTTTTGATGCTGGTGCTCTTGACTTTGCTGGTGGTACGGTTGTACACATGAATGGTGGTTTGGCTGGTCTTGTTCTTGCACTCTTAGTTGGGAAAAGAGCCGGTTACCCTAAAGTTGCTATGAAACCATATAGTATCCTTCTTACTGCTGTAGGTGCAGCATTATTATGGTTTGGATGGTATGGATTTAACGGTGGTTCTGCATTTGGTGCAAACGCAATCGCTGGTCTTGCTGTAATGACTACAACTGTTGCAACTGCTGCAGCTGCTGTGACTTGGATGCTTCTTGAGTGGTTTGTCTTTAAAAAGCCAACACTTCTTGGTATTGCTTCAGGTATCATCGCTGGTCTTGTTGCTATTACTCCTGCTGCTGGTTTTGTGAGTGTAGGTGGTGCTTTCGTAGTAGGTATTGTTGGTTCTATCGTTGCATTCTTTGGTGTTGTAACACTTAAGAAAAAACTTGGTTATGATGATTCTCTTGATGCATTTGGTATCCACTTCCTAGCAGGTCTCTGGGGTGCACTTGCAACTGGTCTTCTTGCGCTTGATGATAAAGATCTACTCTGGGATGGTCCACTTAAAGAGAATGGTGACAGAATGGGACAATTCATGGTACAAGTTGAATCAGTAGTCGTAGTTGGGCTCTTTACACTTATCGGTACAGTCATCGTTTACTACATTGCTTCAGCTATCACAGGTGGTGCAAGAGTAGATGAAGAAACAGAATCAGCGGGTCTTGATGAGACTATTCACGGTGAGAAAGTAACAAACGCGTAAGCGTTCGTTACCTCATAATTTATAAAGGATTAACTAATGAAAAAAATAGAAGCAATAATCAAACCATTTAAACTAGAAGATGTTAAAGATGCTCTTGTTGAAGCTGGTATTGAAGGTATGACCGTATCCGAAGTAAAAGGATACGGAAGACAACAGGGACACTCAGAACTCTACAGAGGTGCTGAATATGTAGTTGAATTCATCCCGAAGATCAAGATCGAGATTGTTGTAAGTACGGATGCCTATGCAGATACTGCAATCAAAGCTATCAATGAAGCGGCTAAAACTGGTAAGATCGGTGATGGTAAAATTTTTGTAAGCACCATTGACCATGTTATTCGTATCAGAACAGATGAAACTGACGCTGACGCACTCTAGTCTTTCATAGGGACAAGGCAATGCCTTCTCCCTACCCTTATGATTACTTTTTAATCACTTTTCTTCTGGCTTACTTATAAGAATTTTTCAAACTGCCTTATTTTCGAACAGTATACTCTTTCAATCCTTTTCCATAACAGGTACAATATCAGCACTAAAATATTAGGAAATAAATTATGGAAATAAATTACGTAATAGATACTTTCTTTGCTATCTTTGCCATGACCCTCATCATCTTCATGGTACCAGGTTTTGCAATGCTCGAAGCAGGATTGGTACGAACAAAAAATGTCACTTCTGTACTTACAGTAAATGTAATGATCTATGCTGTAGCATCCATGGCTTTTTTACTCATAGGGTATGAGGTTGCATTTGGAAGCTGGGATCATCAGGATGATATGAGCAAGTGGGCATTTTTTATGTTTCAAATGGCATTTGTAGGTAAAGTAGTAAATATCATGAGTGGTGGGGTTAGTGAACGTTCACGTATCTTACCTTTGGCCGTGTTTACTGTTATAGTAGGAGCATTTATCTATCCAATCATTGTGAACCTCACATGGGGAGCAAACTTTTTATCTGGCACAGCTTTGGATATTTCATCACTTTCTGATCTTGCGGGTTCAACCGTTATTCATTCTACTGGTGGGTGGGCATTGCTTGCGGCTATCCTCATCATGGGACCTAGACGTGGTAGATATAAAGATAATATTGTTCGTGTTATCCCGGCATCTAATATTCCTCTAGTCACATTGGGAGCTTTATTACTTTGGATAGGCTGGTTTGGCTTTAATGGTGGTTCTGTAGGGACTATCAGTTCTAAAGCGGATACAGTAGCACTTACTATTATGAATACTAACACCGCAGGTCTTTCAGGAGCAATCACTGGATGGCTACTTACTTACTTTAGATACAAAAAGTTCGATATTACCATGATACTCAATGGTGCCTTAGGTGGTCTTGTTGCAGTCACAGCTGGACCTGACCAGTATGATATTCATACGCCTATATTGATCGGTGCAATTGGTGGTGCTTTAGTAGTTTTATTTGTACCTATCTTTGATAAATTCAGAATGGATGACCCTGTGGGTGCATTATCTGTTCACTTGGTAAATGGTATCTGGGGTACCCTTGCAGTAGGTATTTTTGTAGCAGATGTAAGCATCTTGACTCAATTAAAAGGTATACTTATTGTAGGTATGATTGTTTTTCCACTTTCATGGATTACAATATACAGTATTAACAAGATCTTTGTACTTCGTGCAGGTGATGAAGAACAACTTGAGGGAATCGATGCCACAGAGTGTGGTATCGAATCTTACCCTGAATTTAAACGTAGTATATAAGGAGATAAAGAATGAAAAAAATTGAAGCAATAATCAAACCATTTAAACTAGAAGATGTAAAAGATGCTCTAGTAGAGCAAGGTATAGAAGGTATGACAGTTTCTGAAGTCAAAGGATACGGAAGACAACAGGGACACTCTGAACTTTACAGAGGTGCAGAATATGTAGTGGAGTTCATTCCCAAAGTCAAGATAGAGATCGTTGTAAGTAATGATGATTATCTAAACAAAGCAATTGAAGCGATAAAAGCAGCTGCTAAAACAGGTAAAATCGGTGATGGTAAGATATTTGTATCTGATATCACTAAGACAATTCGTATCAGAACAGAAGAAGAGGATGAGGAAGCTTTATAAATACTAGATGTATTTACAAAACAGACGAAGACGCTCTGTAGACACATTTAGTGTCTACAGAAAGGACAAAAGGCACTTTAGCCTTTTCCTTCTTTAAATTGTTCTATCTTCTCTTCACTTCCAGTTAATTTCCAAACCACTTTATCCACACCAAAATCACGCTCGTAATTCGTAAGGTTTAATTGTTTAAGTCTATAGAGTGTTTTATCTACTTCATTATACTCTGTCGAAAACATATAGATGATTTCTTTTTCATAAGGGATTAATTTAGCTTCTTTCAATACATCTTTCACAGCCAAAGCATACGCTCTAGCCATACCACCTGTACCAAGCTTTATACCACCAAAGTAGCGTACAATAAGTACTGCACAGTTTATCAGTTCTTCACCCCGTAATACATTCAATGCAGGTACACCTGCACACCCTTTTGGTTCACCATCATCAGAAGAATTCTCAACAATTTGCCCAAATTCATTTAGATACCTTAAAGCATAAACAACATGGTTCGCTTTTGGATGTTGGACTTTTAATTCAACCTGTAAACCTTCATACTTTGATAGTGGTATAAAATGAGTAATAAATTTAGATCGGTTAACTTCAGTAGTATAGATAATTTGAGAAGTGACTGTAACCATTAATTTATAATACTATGATGTGATACTTGTATCATAATTATCTCCTGCTCCACAGCAAAGACATATACTACAGTCAGCACAGGGGAACATAGGTTTTGGTTTTTTTGAAACATATTTTATGATTAGATTTACAAAAGCATCACTGTCATTCATACATTCAGCTACTCTATAATCGTCATATTTAATTTTTTCAGCAATTTCACGATGTTCTATATCCAATTCAAAAAGTGTTTCTGAGTTATCAACGGTAAATGCTAAAGGATAGATGAGCACTTTACGATTTACAGGATTACGTAACACATCAACCAAGTTAGGTTCTAACCAGGCTGCAGAGCCAACTTTAGATTGATACACTAGTTTTACATCTTTAAAGTGTATACCTTTCATCTCTAAGAGTGTTTTAATTGCACTGACATTTGATTCAACTTGACGCTGGTAAGGATCTCCCGCTTTAATAATACTCATAGGTAATCCATGTGCAGACAAGAGCAGATCATATTCACTGGTGTCCTTATTATCTATGGCTTTTTCTATCTGAGCTATATTTGCTTTAATGTAATCTATATCATCGAAATACTGACATGTAGACATTGTAATCTTTGGATAATAATCTAACGCTTTACATCTTGCTACTATATCTTCATAAGAAGAGAGTGTTGTAGTTGTCGAGTATTGTGGATACATAGGAAATAATATAAGCTCTTCTACACCATCTTCTTTACACACTTTTAAAGCATCACTAGCAAAAGGAGGAACATAACGCATTGCAGCATAAACAGGCATATCCAACTTACTTTTTAGTTTATCAATAAGTTGTTGTGTCAAATCAGATAAAGGAGATTTTCCACCTAAATACGTATAACTCTCTTTTGCATCATCTAAACGTTTTGTAATAATAATTTTACGGATCAAGGCACGTGTCATAGGATTTGTTGGTAAAATGTTTTTATCTGAAAACATATTATGCAAAAAAAGTTCTACTTCATCTAAATCATTTGGGCCACCCATATTGAGAAGAAAGAGTGCTTTATTCATTGTCATCCTTTAAAGTCTTGTATCTTAGCATATAAAGTGTAAAATTCATTAATGTTATAACATATAAAGGTTAAATTATGATTATTATTCCTGCGCGTATTGGATCAAGTCGCTTCCCAAATAAAGTCTTAGCAGACATTGGAGGGATGCCTATGGTTGTAAGAACAGCCAAAGCTGTTGAAGATATAGATGATGTGGTTATTGCCACAGACTCACAAGAAGTCATTGACATAGCAAGCACTCATGGAATACAAGCTGTGCTTACATCAGAAAAACATCAAAGTGGTACGGATCGTATCTACGAAGCAGCCCAAAAATTGAATCTAGATGAGAATGAGATCATTATCAATGTCCAGGGAGATGAGCCTTTTATCGAAACTGATGTCGTACAGGCGATATATGATCTAACAAAAAAGAATCAAGAGAATGAGCGTATCATGATGAATTCATGTTACAAAACCATCTCTAATCC
>NZ_JBFENQ010000039.1:0-12905 GCF_041551015.1 Sulfurovum sp.
GCCAAGTACTCAATGGAACTTCATTTTCCACTTTACAAGCAATCTCACAACCTTTACAACCCATACATAGGTTAAGGTCAACTAAGAAACCTAATTTCATGCTTCCTCCTTAAATTTAGCTAATCTTATAATTATTATAAGCACCCATTAATCCTCGCAGACCTAGGGTAAACGCATAGATTATATTATAAAAGTTTGGATTAAAATGCGGTTATTTGATTAAAGAAACTTTTAGTTTTTAGGTTGATGTGTCAAAAGGAAATTTAATGCATCAAAATAGTTGAAGACTATCATCAATTAAATATGAAAAGAAAACGTAGACCCTTTCTCTTCTTCACTCTCTATCTCTAATTCTGTACCATGTAAGGCTAGGATACTCTTAACGATAGAGAGCCCTAGGCCCATAGAATTATCCCAACTGTGTGTACCTGAGCGATAAAACTTTTTGGTTACTTTTGAAATGTCAGAAGTGGAGATACCGGTACCTTTATCTATCACAGATACTTTACCAGCATCTATCTTTACCACGACTTCATCTTTAGAGTATTTTAGTGCATTTTCCATCAGGTTTTTTAATACTATCTCCAAGAGTGTACGATCAGCATCAACCATATATCTACTCCCTTCTAAAACAATTTCTCTCTGCGGGTATTTCTCTTCTAAAGCTGTTTTGACCTCATTCGCCAAAGCATAAAGATCAAAATTACTTGGATGTAATGTTGCTTCACCACTTTCAAATTTATTCCATAAAACAAGTCTACTGAGGAGTGCCTCTATTTTTATTCCATTATTATAGATCTTACCAAGAAATTTTTCTTGTAATGCCTGAGGAATCTCTTTATCATCTTCCAATGTTTGCGCATATCCCATAATAGAAGCAATAGGGTTACGAAACTCATGAGCAATTGCCGATATCATGTCTGCACGCTGACGATTTTTAAGTTTAAGTTTCGCATTATATCGTTGCTTGATCTCTTCACGTTTTTTGGCACTGTCAAGTACTTTAATAAGATTTTGATTGATGTCTTCAAACTCTTGAGTAAAAAAGTGAGCTTTGTAGTCTATCTTATCTGTTTTATCAAGATTTTCTAAGTATCTATTGATAAGTTGCAGTTCTTTTTGCATACGATTAGCCCCACGCTTTATTGCATAAATAAACATTGAAAAACCAAATATTAAAAGCCCAATCGAAGTAAAGGCAATATTGTTATCAGGGATAAAAGTTAAAAAAAGAATGCTGAAAATAATGCTTGTAGCCACAGCCAATGTGACTAACCTTGCCATAATATATTCAGTAAAATGAGGGCGTCTATACATAGTTTAAATACCTAATTATCTTCTTCAATCTCGTCAAGATAGCCTAAAAAATCTTCTGTGACAAAATAACCGATCACAGATTCAAAAAGCTCTTGATCTGGCTGCATGAAATAAAAGCTTGGAATAGCCCCAGTGAAATCTTCAATACGTTTAGCAGTTTTTTTATCTGATCTTTGTACTTTCAGTAAAATATAGGATTGTAATTTATCTTGTACATTTTGGTCAGATAATGCACCTTTTTTCATTTTTGTACACCATTTACATCTTGGGTCTTCTACCATGATCATGACATTTTTATTCTCATTTTTTGCACGTTCAAAAGCATGATCCATATCTGTTTCCCAAATAAGTTTCTCAAAGGCTCCAAGTGTTTCTTCTTTTTTTTGCATACTTTGGATCGTTTCATGTTTTTGACTTTTTGAAGTACTTATCTTCACTGGTTTTGTTTTTTCTTCACCACATCCAGAAAGTAGAAACAGAGAAAAAAAGATAATACTTGATAGGATTATTTTCATATTTAACACTTATTTTGACTTTTGTTCTACACTGTTGATATAAGAGATAAAATCTTCCACATCATAATAACCTATCACTTCTTCCATAACTTCTTTATTTTCTTTCATAAAGAAAATAGTAGGTACTCCTTTTACCCGTGGCAATACTGACATAGCAGAAGGGTCTTCTCTCATTACTTTGACTACAACAAAGTTTTCAAGTCTTTTCTCTACGCTCTCATCCGACAAAGTACGGTATTTCATTTTTTTACACCATCTACAGTTTTCACCCTCTACCAAGACCATCATATTTTTTTGTTCTTTTTTTGCTAATACAAATGCTGTATCTATATCTTTTACCCATTCTACCGAAAAGAGCGTACTTGAAAGAAGTAAGAGTCCTAATACTATTTTGTTCATATTGATCCTTAATTAAAATGTTTCACCATATCTTTAAATACAGCACAAAGCGCTTCTACTTCTTCAATGGATGTTCTTTCATTCGGTGCATGAATAGTATCATTTATCACACCGAACTCTACAACATCAATACCAAATGCTCCCATAAATCTTGCGTCACTGGTACCACCGGCAGTGGAAAGTTTTGTTTCGAGTCCTGTAATATTTTTGATGCTTGAAGAGAGTTTCTTTACTATCTTTGAATCTCTTTTGGTAACAAATGGGTATGAACCCTGTGTCAATTCCAAACTATAATCTAAGCCGTCAAAACATTTGGCTATGTGGAGTTTAACCTCTTCTTGTGTAGTTTTAGTGGAGTTACGTACATTAAACATCATTTTTAGTGTCCCCGGTGTAACATTGGTCACTTCCATTCCTGCCCGTATATCGGTAATCACCATTTGACTAGGAGCAAAATCATCATCACCATTGTCCAGGTCTACCCCTGCAATTTTCTCTAAAACAGTAGCTATTTGATGTACCGGATTGATCGCTTTTTCAGGGTAGGCAGCATGCCCTTGCTTTCCATTTAAAGTTAAATATCCGTTAATAGAACCTCGTCTTCCAATCTTAATGGCATCACCAAAAGTCTTCTCACACGTTGGCTCTGCAACAATGCAGTAATCTGGCAAAAAGCCTATCTCTTTGAGGTGCTTAAGCATCACAACCGTACCATATTTGCCTTCACCTTCCTCATCAGAAGTAAGCAGTACAGAGAGTGTTCCCTCAAAATGTTCAATATCTTTACAGGTTTGTACAAAAGCAGCCACACCGCTTTTCATATCTTGTGTACCACGGGCATAAATATTGCCCTCTTTAATCACAGGAATAAAGGGATTTGTTTCCCAACCGTGACCTGCAGGAACCACATCTACATGTCCTGCAAAACAAAGATGCGGTCCATCTGCGAATTTTTTACTTAACATCAGGTTTTTAACACCCTCTTTGTTTACATAGATAGCTTCATAATCATCAAGATACTCTTCAATGAACTTTAACGATCCTGCATCATCCGGTGTCAAAGATTCACAACTCAACAGTTTAAGCAATAGGTCAACTACATTCATTCAGACTCATTTATTTATAAATTTTTCTACCATTGAGAGATACTCATCTAGATTCTCAAAACGGTGATTTCCACCATACTCAACGACAATTCTGTGTTTATTATAGAGAGATTGTGCTTTAGTGTAATCTAATACTTCATCCCCGCTTTGTAAAAGAAGTAAATATCTACCTTTTTGGGGAGCTGATTGTAACATTTTGAGTTGTTCGAGATAAACCGGCTTGAATTCAAATACCTCTTCATCACAAAAACGTTTTTGCCACCCTGTATATGCAGCCAATGTTTCCCATGGTTGGGTCGATGGATTAAGAAGTATCGCTTTCATACCGTGTTTTTCAGCTAAAATGGTTGCATAATATCCGCCTAACGATGAACCGATCAAACTGTCAATTTTTGTAGATCCTAAAATCTCTTCAATCATTTCGATGGCATCAATCGGGGAAGGTGGAAGATCCGGTGCGATAACATTATCTGCACCAAAATAAGATTTAAGGAGTAAAGATTTATTCCCTTCTCCGCAAGATGCAAAACCATGAAGATAGAGGATTTTAGACATGTTATTTTTCTATTTCACCATAATAGGTCACAATACCGCCAAAATGGTTTAATACTCCTGTATGACCATTTTGCTTAAATACATGTTGTACCTGTCCACTTCTACTTCCTGTACGGCAAGTAAAGATGACTTTTTTCTCTTTGGTCTCATTAAAAATTTCTTGTGCCCATTGTTGAAAAGAAGTCGTCGGTTTAAGCATGTCCACACCTTTAATATGTCCCATGTTATATTCCATATCTTCTCTTACATCAATCAAAAGGAAGTCTACCATTCCTTCTTCTCTTGCTTCCAATAAAGTATGGAGTTCTTCTGAGTTGATGTCATCTTTTTCAAGTAAAGTTTGCATGTTATTATCTCCTGACATTAAAATAATCGAGTATTATAGTCAATCAATATTATAACCTGCTGTTAACTTAAAAATATTTTTTACTTAATTATGTGTTGCTCTGTATTCAGGTGTACAGAAAATTTGGCAATGACACACACCATCTTCAGGAATCTCTTTCTCTATGGCAGGTTTACATGGACAGATTCTGTCATCAGTACTTTTGAATTTTCCAGGTTTTGACTCATCTGGTTCAACCATATAGCAAGGACAAAATCTTTTACCATAAAGTAATTTATGACGTGCAAGTCCCATGGTCACACCTTCATTAACATCTTCATTACTGTTATAAACCCAACCTTTACTTTCACATACTTTATCTGTAAAGTTTTTTGTTTTTTCCAATTCTGCTTTAAATTCTTCAGAATTCATATCTAATTGTTGCATACTTTATATCCTTATACATCATTTTATGTTGTAGTTATATCTTAAACTAAATTAATATATAATAAGAGAGGTTATAATATGAATTATAAATAAGAAGAAGGCGCAGTATGCAAATAGATAACACCGTTTTAGCTAAACTTGAAAAACTCTCTCACCTAAAGATCGATGATTCAAAAAAAGAAGAGGTCATAGAGCAACTTTCAGGTATCCTTAATTACGTAGATAATCTTAATGAACTTGACACAGATGCGTTGGACCCTTCATTTTCAACACTTGATGGTGGTACCCCTTTAAGAGAAGATACTCCCAGAGAAGCAAATAACATCGCAAAAGATATCTTGTCTCATGCGCCTCAAGGTAAAGATGATTTCTTTATCGTACCAGCAATTATAGAGTAAATTAGATACATGTTAAAAATTTACGGTATAAAAAACTGTGACAGTGTCAGAAAGGCAATTAAATATCTTAAATCCCATGAGATAGATTACGAATTTATAGATTTTCGTGAAACTCCAGTAGATCAAAATACTATAACCTCATGGTTAAAACATACCGATATACAGACCCTCTTCAATACTAGAGGTACTACCTACCGAACATTGAAACTCAAAGAACTTTCTCTCACAGATCAAGATAAACAACTATGGCTCTCAAAAGAGAACATGCTTATTAAACGACCGGTTATTGAACTTGATAAGAAGGTGATAGTTGGGTATAATGAGTCTCAATATCTAGAAAATATACACTAAATAAAAGGATAATCATGGCTGCTTTTGATATCAAAAAACTGCTTCAAAGTGTTGTTACACATGGCGCATCAGACCTCCACCTCGTAAGTCGTACTGAACCACAAATAAGACTTGACGGTGTACTTAAACCCGTAAACCTTCCTACACTTACAGGGGAAGATATTGAGGAAATGTGTTATTCGCTTATCACAGAAAAGCAAAAACAGCACTTTGAAGAGCATGATGAACTTGACTTCGCACTTCTACTTCCTGGTATAGGACGATTCAGAGCGAACTACTATCGTACATTGGGTGATACTGCTGCGGCCTTCAGGATCATTCCTATTGATGTACCCTCACTTGATGACCTGGGTGCTCCCGAAGTCTATAAAAAACTTATAAAGAGAGAAAAAGGACTTATTTTGGTAACTGGACCAACAGGTTCTGGTAAATCTACAACACTAGCCGCAATGCTCAATGAGATCAACCTTCACGAGCAAAAACACATCGTTACAGTTGAGGATCCTGTGGAATTTATCCACCAAAACAAAAAATGTGTTTTTTCCCATAGAGGTGTAGGTGAAGATACTTCGTCTTTTGCAGTAGCACTTAAATATGCCATGCGTCAAGATCCTGACATCATACTCATCGGGGAAATGAGAGATAAAGAAACGATAGAAGCTGGACTTACTGCGGCTGAAACAGGGCACCTTGTATTTGGTACACTGCATACTTCTTCAGCACCTGGAACTATCAACCGTATTATCGATGTGTTTACCGGGGATGAACAACCACAGATCAGGGCTATGATCGCTTCTTCTTTGGTTGCAGTTATCGCACAGGCACTTCTTCCTAAGTTGGGGGGTGGTCGTGTAGCTGCTTCAGAGATCCTGGTAACCAATCACGCTATTTCAAACCTCATACGTGAAGATAAAGTGCACCAGATATATTCACAAATGCAACTAGGTCAAGGTGATACCGGAATGCAAACACAAACACAAGCGCTGCTTAAATTCCTAAATGATGGGAAGATAAGTCGTGACATTGCTTTACAATATGCCAACAGACCATCTGAACTTTCTGGAAAAATATAATCTTGACAAAAATATCTCTAAAAGCATATTTAGAGATATTTAGAGATATATAGATACAATACGCAAAAATTATAGTAAAAAACAAGGGATAATGATATGGATTTTTCAATGGAAAATTTTTCAATGATGGACTTTAATTACTTTGATGTCACGATTTCAGCCATCATACTGATATTGGGGATCAAAGGTTTTATGCAGGGATTTATCAAAGAAGTGTTTGGTCTTCTAGGTCTTGTAGGCGGGGTCTACTTTGCCTCTAGACTTTCTGATAGAGCTGCTACATTTATTGATACGAACTTTTTACACTTAGACAATCCATCATTGTTGAAACTGATTGGTTTCCTTGCAATTTTAATAGTCATTTGGGTTAGTGCTACCATCCTTGGTACTATCTTTTCAAAACTTACAAGTGAAAGTGGTTTAGGTTTTCTCAATCGTCTTTTTGGTTTCATTGCAGGAGGAGGAAAGTATTTCCTTATTTTTGCACTGATCGTGACTGCTTTATCAAATGTAACACTGATAAAAGACAACTTAGAAAAATATGTCAATGATTCTATTCTTTACCCATATCTTAGAGAAGCGGGGTCATACCTTATTAATCTTGACACATCTGCTATGGGTTTAACTGTCTCTGATACAGCAGAGGCTACAACTCCTGCAGATATAAATGCTTCAGTTGAAACGAATATTTCAATTGAGACAAGTGCTTCGATAACTGAAACCAATAACACTACAAAAAACTAAGGTCCGGTATGATTGAATATTCTCTACTTTTAGAAAAACTCCAAACGCTTCTAAAAGAAAACTCACTGAAGTTCACCAAACAACGTGAACTTGTATTAAAGTTCCTTTATGAAAATGATGGACACTTTACACCTGAGGATATTTATACTTTACTTAAAGAGCAGTACCCTGAAGTAAATATCGGTATTGCTACTGTATATCGTACGCTTACACTACTTGAGACGTCACATATCGCTAGTTCTATCTCCTTTGGTGTACAAGGGAAAAAGTATGAACTTGGACTTAAAAAACACCATGATCACCTTATATGTACAAAATGTGGTGCAATTATAGAATTTTTCGATGAGACAATAGAAAAGAGACAAGAAGAGATAGCCCAAAAATACAACTTTCACATGACAGACCATACGATGAAGATCATAGGTCTTTGTGAAAATTGTCAATAATCAAACTTAACACGTTCATAAAACACAACGTTAAAAATAGTCTATAGAGAAACTCTAGAGACATTCAATAATTAGAATAAAAACAGGAGACAGCTTGATATTTGAAAATCAATATATTCAAGAACGAATCAAAAAAACCGAGAAGCTAAGAGAAGAAGGTATCAACCCTTACCCTAACCAAATACAAAAAGGAACCCCTTCTACACAGTTTTTAGAAGAGTGTGCTTATATCAAAGAGCAAGAAAGTGATGAGAAAAAAGATGAGAACAGAACCTACTCACTCACAGGTAGACTCAAGTTTATTCGTATCATGGGAAAAGCTGCTTTTGCAAAAATGGAAGATGCAGAAGGTTTAGTTCAGATCTATTATAATAGAGATGAACTTCCGGAAGGTTTTTATAACAATGTAGCAAAGAAACTCTTTGAGGTCGGAGATATCATCGAAGCAACTGGGTATCCATTCGTTACACAAACGGGTGAACTCACCCTTCACTGTAAAGATATGAAAATCGTTTCTAAAGCTATCTCTCCACTGCCTGAAAAATTCCATGGACTACAAGATCATGAGATTAGATATAGACAACGTTACCTTGATATGATCATGAATCCGGATGTCAAAAAGAATTTTGTTATGAGATCCAAGATCGTTTCAATGGTAAGAAGATTTTTTGAAGAAAAGGAATTTCTAGAGGTTGAAACACCTATGATGCACCCTATCCCTGGCGGTGCAAATGCAAAACCATTTATCACACATCATAATGCTTTGGATGTAGAGCGTTATCTGAGAATCGCACCTGAACTTTACCTCAAACGTCTTATCGTTGGTGGGATGGAAGCCGTTTTTGAGATAAACAGGAACTTTAGAAATGAGGGAATGGACCATACCCATAACCCTGAATTTACGATGATAGAGTTTTACTGGGCATACAAAACATACATCGAACTCATGGAGATCACGGAAGAGTTATTTGATTACCTCTTTGATAACCTTGGTCTTGAAAGAAAGTTGCCTTATGGTGAAGTAGAGATAGATTTTGCAACACCATTTGCGAAAATACCGTACATCGAGTCACTCACAAGCATAGGTGGTGTACCGTCAGATGTTACTACAGATAAAGAAAAGGCATTGGCTTATCTGAAAGAACACAATGTCAAAGTAGATCCCAACCTTACATTAGGTTACCTGCAGGCTGAACTCTTTGATGAATTTGTTGAAGGGAAGCTCATCAACCCTACTTTTATCACAGATTTCCCTGTGGATATCTCGCCACTTGCAAGAAGAAGTGATGATAATCCAGATATTGCAGAGCGTTTTGAGCTTTTCATGGCTGGTAAAGAGATAGCCAACGGTTTCTCTGAGCTCAATGACCCTATCGATCAATATGAGAGATTTAAGGGACAAGTGGATGCCAAGGAAGCAACTGGAGATGATGAGGCAATGCATATGGATACTGACTATGTAAAAGCACTTAGCTACGGTATGACACCGACAGCTGGTGAGGGTATCGGTATAGACAGACTTGTCATGATGCTGACCAACCAACACAGTATCCGTGATGTACTTTTATTCCCAGCAATGAAACCGGAAGTGCCAAGAGAAGAACTTGCACCTATCTGTGCAGTTGAGAATAAATGTAAAAAATGCGGTAATGAAAATATAGATGAACTTAAACCTGCTAAAAAAGGAAAGGGTATGTTCTGTATAGATGTAGCTGCATGTAAACAAAGACTGCAAGAGAAAAGTTAATACCTCTTGCATCCTATTTTATCTAAAACCAAAACATCTGTACAAAATTCAGCAAAAACATTGTAATAAATCCTACTTTATAAACCATCATTTCATTACGTTCTATAAACGAAATATTTTTATCAAAATAAGGTTTTACCTTCTCTGGGTTACTCACTTCATACTGCATCTCTGAGTAGTTACTGTAACGTTTATCTGTATCGGTATCAAGAGCTCTTAAAATAATACTCTCCAACCATGCAGGTATTTTAGGATTCAGTTTACTTGGTGCTTTGATACTTTTTTCAAAAGAGGGGTTTTGAAAAGGTTCTATCTCTCCAAATGGAAACTTTTGTGTGAGTACTTCATAAAGTGTTACACCTATGGCATAGATTTCAGTTTGCTCATTTACTGGTGCTTGTTTGAAACGTTCTGGTGCCAAGTATGAAGGTGTACCCGCCCGTGTGACATTGGAGTAAGCTTCAGTAATACTCCCGAAATCCACCATTTTAAATACCAATTTACCTTTACGTTCAGTCAGTATGATGTTTTCAGGCTTGATATCACCATGCACTAAATCATATTTCATCAAAAAATGTGACATTTTGAGCAAAAAACAAGCCAATTCAACACTCAAGTCTACAGAGAGCGATTTTTTTGCACTGTACTCTTTAAGTGTTTGACCTTCTATAAAACTCATAATATAGTAGCGATGAGTACGATTTTTCGGAATGACTGCTTTTGGGAAAAACCCTGCTTTAAGTCTCTTTGCCATCCACACTTCTTTTACAAAGAGGTCAAGCATGATCTCATCATTCATCGCTTCATAGGGTACGAACTTCATTACATACTTGAATCCTCGTTTTTCACAAAGCCAAGTACGTTCATTTTGAATCAGTGGTTTGAGTAGTATATAGCCATCGATGACTTCACCCACTTTATAACTTTCATGTATGATGAGATCACTTTGTTTTAGTCTAAGTCTGGGGTCAACTTCATTAATTTCAAGCACTATGGCAGTGGTATCGTCAGGGAGGTTATCATCATATAACTTACTTGCTTTTTTAACTAAAAAAGAAGCACCCATTTTCATACCTGAACTAAGTTCCTCCTCCGCCAGTTCATTATAGAGTCCATCACTACAAAGAAGTATCTTATCACCTGATAAAAGATTATTTTCAAAATAGTATGGCGAGACACTCTCCTCTAGCCCCATAGCTGCCATCAGTACATTTTCCATACCCTCTTCATCCATAGAATGATCTTCGGAGAGTCTCGTAAGCTGTTCATCTCCATCGATGTTACGATGTAAGTATATACGGCTGTCTCCCACATTGGCACCATATAACCTGTCACCTTCTATCACGACTAGCGCAAGTGTAGTAACAAGTTCTTCACGATCATACTCTGCCATAGATTCAAGATAGAGTACTCTGTTAATATTCTCAATAAAATGTTTTATAGACTTTTCCATCGTCCAGCTTTTAGGTCTATTTTTAAGAGAATTGATTAAAAAATTAGTAGTGTGTCTGGCTGCTTGTGCACCTTGAAGTGCAGATCCTACTCCATCACAGACAACAGCAACAGTGATATTCTCCATCACCTTCACTTCAAAAAAATCATCCCCTTTGAGCTGTGTACCTTTAGCAAGTGTGAGTCCCGATGTTTCTATGTTTTGTTTTGACATAAATTGCCTTTATGATTATTCTAAAGTATATGATAAAAATTATGACATAATTTAAAATACAGGATCATCAGCATGACAGTGATGTCATGCTATATAGAGGGAGTATGATTAGATCATGCCACCTGCTTTCACACCCCAAGTTGTTCTCCATCTGGTCTTCACAAGTGAGATACCTGCGATCGCGACTAGTACAACAACTGCAAATATCATGAATCCTGCAGTATATCCATCAAAAGCACCTTTAGACCAACCAAGGGTCTTGATCAATGCTGTACCACCAAGACCACCAGCTGCACCGATAATACCAGTCATGATACCAATGTCCTTACCAAATCTTTGTGGAACAAGTTGGAATACCGCTCCATTTGCCATACCAAGGTTTGCCATGATGAGGAAAAGAACCACTATTGCTAACCAAAATGGTAATGACATTGTAGCATTTACTACAGCCAGTGTTGCAACCGTACCAAAGAAAATATATAGTGATTTAATACCACCCATTTTATCTGCAACTGCACCACCTATAGGTCTAAGTACTGCACCAGCAAAAATACACAGTGCCCCAAAATAACCTGCAACTACTTTAACATTGCCTTCATTCAATACATCAAGTCCAAAAGCACTCATGTCTACTTGATATGTGTTCATTAAATACACTTTCATATATCCTGCAAAACCTACAAACCCACCAAAACTTACTGCATAGAAAAGGTTAAACCACCACGTATCTTTATCTTTAAGAAGTTTTCCATAATCAGAGAGTTTTTTAGGTCTAGCTTTATAAACAGATTCTGGTGCATTTTTAGCGATAAATGCATACGCAATCCACACTACAATAGCCATGACTGCACCTACACCAAATACAGATGACCATCCCCATAATTCCGCAATTTTAGGTGCAAACAAGAAGTCAATAACTACACCGATATTTCCCGCTCCGGCTATACCAAGAACGATACCTTGAGACTTTGGCGGATACCATTGTCCTGCCTGTGGAAGTGCCACAGCGAAAGAAGCTCCAGCAAATCCAAGACCGAGTGCAACGATAAGAAGTACATTATAAGTGATACTATCACCTAAAAAATATGCTGTTAACAATGCAGCAATTACAATACTCTGTGAAAGTAATGCTGTCAGTTTAGCACCAAGTTTATCTACCCCAAATCCTAATAAAATTCTTAAAAATGCTCCCGCTAAAATTGGAAGTGAAAGTAAAGTTGCTTTCTCTCCCGCTGTCATAATATGACCACCAAGTGCTAAAGCCTCAGAAATTTCTGTACTAAGTGGACCTAACATGGTCCACACCATAAAACTCATATCAAAATATAAAAAAGCCATGAACAACGTTGGTGTGTGTCCTTGTCCTTTTAATGCTTTAAATCCTGCCATTTTTTCTCCTTAAGATAAATATTGTGTGAAGTATACAACGATAGGATAGTGTAGATGAGACATTATATGATTAATTTTTAATCAATTAATTTTACTTCTACATAGGCTTTTATTTATAGTATTGTTTTCTTATTTATTTATAATTGGTTAAAAAATAAACAATTATAACCTATCTGTCTATATTTTATGAGCTATAATAATTTCAATTATAAAGAGGATGAACACAAAGATGAAACAAAGAAAAACTTTACCCATATTACTGAAGGAACAACATATTCTTTTAATAGGTGGTGGAAATATCGCATTACAAAAAGCAGAAGTATTGGCAGAGAACAATATCTCTTTTTCTGTCATATCTAAAGAAGTACATCCTAAGATAAAAGAACTTTGTTCGAATATACAAATAAAATCTTTCAAAACAAAAGAC
>NZ_JBFENQ010000040.1:0-12892 GCF_041551015.1 Sulfurovum sp.
CTAACAGCATGGGTCGTTCAGTACTTTTGATTTAGCAAGGGCTGCTTCGATCTCTTCTTTACTGACATCACCTGAAAGATCAAGTGCGACATCACCATCTTTCCCACTGACTTGCATGTTGGTGATCTTCTTTTTTGTGTCATCACTCATACATTCACATTGTCCTGTTGCACAGTTCTCTACCATTTTTAAGATATTTTGTTTTTCTACTGCACCAGTGAAATTTATTTTAATACCTTGGTTTGTTTTACTTACATTTTTTTCCATATCATTCTCCTTGTTTATGCTAATGCTTCTTTTACTTTAGGTAGTAAAATCTCTTTTATCTCTTTGAATGTCTCTTCAAAAGCTTCAAATGCTTTCCCATCGGGATCTTCAAATCCTACATGTATGGTCTTCACAGGTTTTGGAAACATAGGGCAGGTCTCTTGTGCATGACCACATACAGTGACAACTAGATCATAATCGTTATCTATTACAGTATCAAGTGTCTTAGAGTGATATTCGTCTCTCCAGATGCCTGCTTGTTCTAACACTTTTTTAGCATTAGGATTTACTCTTCCTGACGCTTTGACACCTGAACTATCTGCATCAATGCCTTTAATTTCAGCGTTTATGAGTGCTTCAGCTATGATACTTCGGCAGCTGTTTCCTGTACAGAGTATGAGAACTTTTTTATTCATATCGGTTTCCCTATTTTATTGATAAATGGATTGTAGCATAAAGATGATTATATATCAATATATCTTGATATATAATCATCTCATGATTTGATCACTCACTATTACTGTCACGAGCATTTTTTGCTGCGATCCATTGTGACATGTATTTAGTGCTTGTCATAGAATGATGTTTAAGCATAGCACCGATAAAGTTGTTTAGGCGATGCTGGACTAAGTTTTTTTCTGTTTGAATTATTTTACTTATGAGCTTAGGGCCAAGTTGACGACTGTCATATAGTGCATCGAGTAGAGGCAGAGCATTTTTTTGTGCAGCAAGCCACGCTTCTTCATCGTTATAGAGTGTCACAGCCGCTTCTACAAATTCAGTGATGTCATCTGTAATTACACCAGGCCAAGGTTCTTGATCGTGCATGCCTTCACTACCTATAGATGTTGTAATACTTGGTGTCTGCATGGTCATAGCATCCAATAATTTACCTTTAATACCGGCACCAAATCGTAGGGGAGCTAGACAAATACGGGATTTTTCCATCACAGTCAAGGCATTATCAGCCCATCCTTTGATGAAAAAACCTGTTTTGGGGTTATGTAGGGCAGTGGCTTTTGGCGGTGGGTAAGAGCCATAAATATGTAACTGTACTTCAGGGATTCTCTTTCTGATCAACGGCCAGATCTTTTGCAGATATAAAACCGCATCCCAATTTGGAGCATGTCGAAAATTACCGATTGTCATAAAATGTTTTCGATCAGAAAAAGGGAGTGTCTTGTTTGGGCACTTTTCCAAATCAACCATAAATGGTAAATGGTGTAGTAAAGAATCATCTACCTTAAAGGTATTGACCAATAACTCCATCTCATAGCTTGAGATGATCAAAGAGATATCAGATCGTAAAATGGCAGCTATTTCACGTTTTGCTAACTCACTAAATAGATCTTCCTTTGTAAGCTCGCGATCAGCTTTATGGGATTGATGACGTGCATGACGTAAACATTGTAGATCTTCAGTGTCCAGTATTTTAAGTGCATTGGGGCAATTCTTTTCGACTCTCCATCCAAATTGCTCTTCCATCATGAAACGGTCAAACATCACTATGTCTGGTTGGTATTCTGTAATATACGTATCAAAACTGTCGCAATTGAGTGTAATGTTTTTACTTGATATACCCTCAGAGGCTAGATCGATCATATGCTCTGTAGGTTGAGAAGGTGTTGCAAATTCGACTTGCCAGTTTTGTTGTTTGTAGAGGCGTAAGATAGACATCATGTGACTGCCGGCAGCAGATGAATTTGGTTCAGGCCACACGTAGCCAATCACTAATATTTTTTTCATCTAAAGTGAACAACGTTTTTCTAATGTAGGTAGCTCCATCTCCAAATAGCTTATCTCTGTGAGTACATTTTGGCGAAATGCATCAAGAGGTGAGCGTATGGAGTAGTATGCCCAGCGGCCTTTTCTTTCTACTCTTAAGAAACCTGCGTCTTTGAGGATCTTGAGGTGGCGTGAGATGCGTGACTGTATCATGCCAAAGGCACTTTCTATGTCGCAGACACAAACAGCACCATTTTTGTCTATAAATCTTAATAGTCTTAGTCTAGTTTCATCGTTGAGTGCGCCAACGGTTTGTATAAAATTTTCCATGTGTGAAGTGTAGCGTAATTTCTGCTATGTATCAAGATATATTGATGTAGGGTATTTTTCAGTTTTAATTTATATGAATGTCGTTATATATGTATAATAATTTCAAGGATAACTATGGAATACATAACTCATTTTCTCACTATACTGATAGATCTCAGTAATGCAATGGCTCCCTACATACTTTTTGGTTTAATTTTTGCCGGGATATTACATGAGTTTGTACCCGATACCTTGGTGACAAAGCATTTAGGAAAGGACAATATATTTTCCGTGATCAAAGCCACACTTTTTGGCGTACCTTTACCTGTGTGTTCGTGTGGAGTCATCCCCTTGGCGACAAGTATCAAAAAAAGTGGAGCCAGTAAAGGTGCAACACTTTCATTTCTTATCTCTACACCCATTACAGGAGTGGATTCTATTTTGGCTACCTATGGGATTTTTGGATGGATATTTACCATATATCGTGTGATTAGTTCTATGGTTATCGCAATGGTAGCAGGTATTTTGGCAAACCTTTTTGATAAAGAAGAGGTTGTTGCTGTCAAAACTGGGTTTTCAGCAGTGAAAGTTTCAAATACCTTTTCTCCTGTTATGTCTACTCCTAAGAAAGAAGAATCTAGTTGTTGCAGTACAGCCTCTTCATGTTGTGCTGCAGAAGAAAAAAAAAGCTTTTGGCTTACAAGTGCATTACGATATGCTTTTGTGACACTTTTAGGTGACATTGCCAAACCTCTTGTGTGGGGGTTATTGATAGGAGCATTGATCACTGTGGCTATCCCTCAGAGCATCAGTGAGATTCTTACAGAGTACTCGTGGTTTTCATATATTATCGTTATAGCTATCGCAGTACCGATGTATGTGTGTGCTACGGCTTCTTTGCCTATCGCTGCAGGGTTAATGCTTTCAGGAGTAAGTGCTGGTGCAGCCTTTGTTTTTCTTTCTGCAGGTCCAGCGACTAATACAGTGACCATAGGTGTTGTTAAGAAAATGCTTGGAACACGTTCTCTTGCTATTTACTTGGGGAGTATCGTTGTAGGAAGTATAGTGTTTGGATTGGGATTGGATTATCTGTTTTCAGCTTCAGATATTAATCCTGCATCTTTAATTGATATGGAGGAAGAGGCAGGAGTGGTTGCGATAGCGAGTTCTGTAATTTTGTGGGTGCTAGTGGGGTATTTACTGCTTAGACGAAAAGCCTAAGTAAGTAAAATAAAGAGTTTAAAGTCTGATATCTGTACCTAATGTAACGCTTCCATGGACACCAGTTTCACTGTCTGCATGTACTTCAGAAGCAGCTATACCATCACCTGAAGAAACTATACCCCCTATACCTACACCAATTCTAGGTGTACAAGCAGTTACCCCCAGAATAAACAAAAGAGACAAACCAATCATTTTCATCATATTATTTTCCTTTATGAATGAGTAAAAAAACACCCAGAGAAACAGCGGATACGATAATAATAGAAGCCCCAGAAGTTAGATCATAAGTATACGAGAACCATAAACCCACTAGTGTAAAGAGTGTGGCGATGGCTCCTGAGAGGAACATCATAGAAAAAAGAGAGTTTGAAAGCTTTTCTGCAATGTAGACAGGAATGGTAAGCATAGCTATGACCAAGATGAGTCCCACAACTTTAATAGCGATGACTACAGTAAGCGCTGAGAGTATGAGTATGAGTGTGTAGAAAAATTTGACGTTTACATCACGTAGACCAGCGTATTCACTGTCATAAGAGACAGCTAAGATGTCTCTGTACCAGAATGTTACTACAACAAGTATAAGTGCCAGTAAAGCCCCCATAAAATATAAGTCTTCAGAGCTTACTGCCAAGATGGAACCAAAAAGGTAACTCATGAGATCAACATTGTATCCTGGTGTAAGGTCAACAAGAATCACACCGATCGCCATACCAACTGCCCAGATGAGACCTATGAAAGTATCCATGCGGTGGCGTTTTTTCATGGTGAGACCCGCTATAAGCAAGGCAGCACCTACTGCAAAGAAGGATGCACCTAGAAAGATCGGTAGTCCAAGGTATACAGCGAGACCTATACCACCATAAGAGGTATGTGCAATCCCTCCTGCTAAAAAGACCATGCGATTTACCACAATAAGCGATCCGATGATTCCAGCAGCAAAACTGACAAGAAAACCGGCTAAAAGTGCATGCTGCATAAATTCAAACTGGAGAGCCTCTATCATTTTTTGATCCTCCATTTTGGTACAGTCTCTGGCTCACATGTATCACAACTCTCCGCACCGAGCATCTGTAAGAGTTCGATCTCACAGAAGTGTTCCTTATCCCCATGGGTATGGAAGGTTTGTTTTTTATCTGAAATATCGTGATAGGAAAGGGTTTTGTTTATATGCGCTGCTTTATTTGCATATTCTAAGATGACAGAGATGTCATGACTGACTACAATGATAGTAATGCTTTCATTGAGTTGCTTGATCAGCTCATAGATCTCTTTTTGTCCTGTAATGTCTATACTTGATGTGGGTTCATCAAGTATGAGTATTTTTGGATGGGCACAGAGTGCACGTGCTATCATCACCCTTTGGCGTTGTCCCCCTGAGAGTGCACCTATCTTGGTTTGGGCAAAGTCTTCCATACCTACTTGTGCTAAGGCACCCATCGCACAAAATATTTCATCTTTACCATAACCAAATAGTGGTCTTTTAGTTCCAACATGCCCCATCATTACGACTTCAATGACCTTTATAGGGAAGTCAGTGTTGACATTGGTATTTTGTGGAACATAGCCTATGTGAGTAAGACTCTTAGAAGGTACTTTACCTAATACCGAAATAGAACCTTTTTGGGGTTTGATTATACCTAGTATGAGTTTGAGAAGTGTAGACTTACCCCCGCCATTGGGACCAATGATGGCTAAGAAGTCTTTCTCTTCAACACTTAGATTAATGTTTTCTAAGATCATCTGCTTGTCATAAGCAAAAGAAATATTTTTGATATCTATGACAGACATGCTAGTTTTTACCTGCTATCGCTTTGGCAATGTTTATAAGATTCTCAGACCAGTCAGCAGCCAAGGGGCTTACCTTCACTACAGGTATATCTAACTCTTTAGCAATGATCTTGGCTACTGTATCTGAAAACTCCGGCTGTGTAAAGATGGCCTTGACTTTTTCCTCTTTTGCTTCTGTGAGTAAATGTATGAGTTCTTTAGGCTTAGGTTCTTTACCTTCTACCTCTACAGCTATTTGCTCCAGATTATAGGCTTTGGCAAAGTAACCCCAAGAAGGGTGAAACACCATAAATCTTCGTTCATCTTCTATTGAAGAAAGGATATGTATTATCTGTCTGTCTGTTTCATCTATAGAAGCTAAAAATATATCAAGGTTTCTTTTATAGTAGCTTGCATTGAGCGGATCTATTTTTTTCAAGGCGTTATAAATATTTTTAGTAATGATCTTCACATTTGAAGGTGCGGTCCAGATGTGCGGGTCTTCACCTTCATGTTTATGTTCATCATGTTCACTATGATGTTCATCCTCTGCCTCACATTCATGCTTCTCTTGCATCTGCATTTTTGTAACGTTGTCTGCAAGATCGATGACTTGCATTTTAGGATTCAGACTTTGAAATTTAGGTAGCCAAACATCTTCAAACTCCACATCTATGGCAAAGTAAAGATCTGCTTTTGCTATGTCGATCATCTGAGAAGGTTTTGGTTCATACGTGTGTGGTGAGTTACCAGGCTGTACCATAAGCGATACATTTACTTTCTCACCACCGATGGCTTTAACGAATGTTTGTTCGGGTAAGATACTGACCACAGCATTGATATTAGAAAATATATAGCTAGTTAATAGTAAGAATATAAGTGTAATTTTTTTCATGCAGATATTATAGCAAAATAGTATTATGGAGGTAATTAGTTTATATAGTTGTATTAGTAAGTATCACTTATTTACATTAAGTAGAGCGGAGTTCAGCAATAAATACCTTGCAGGTATTTATTGCTACTGTGGTTTTTAGGCTTGAATATATTAATTTAACGAAGTGTCTTTCCAGTATTTTGTGCCTTTAACTGTTGCTTGAAGCGCTAATCCAGATTCTGTTAACTGATAAATTGTTATATTGTCGACAGTGATCTCACCACCAAGCGCAGCCCCTTTGTCACTGGCTTTAGCTGCAGCATCAGCTTGAGCTCCAAAAGCCCAACCATGATCTACAAAACGTTTCATGGTGTTAGCATTATGGAATACGAACACTACACGGAAGTCTTTAACACCAGCGCCGAAACCGAGACCCACTTCACCCATTTTCATATATGTCTGTTTACCCGTTAAATTATTTTTGACTACACCATATCCTCCACCGAGACTGGCAAGAATGATATTGATATTGACATTACTGAATACAGCATAACCAGGGGCTCTGGCAATTTGAGATCTAACGTCTGGTTTTACTCTGTAGAGATCTGAAAGCACTTCATTTTTCATGGTGAGAATGGATTGGCGCTTTTGGGATGTAGTTTTATGACCAGGAGTAACACATCCGCCAATACTTAATGCTAATATTATGTACATTACTGCCGATATTTTCTTCATGTCTTCTCTCCATGTTTAATTGTAAACTTTTGGTTATTATTTAATAATATCATTTATCTAATAAAATACACCTAACCCTATATCTTCTGAAAGCCTGATCTCACTCTCATTAAAAACTATAGAGGTATTTACAGGATGTGAAGCCAGTAGACTTACAGCATCAAGGTCAAGCATGGTAATGATATCCGCTTTGGCAGAGGCTACATGCACGCCAGCAGCTACAGAGATAGGTCCTTCGAGCATACAGCCAATCATACATTTAACACCAAATTCAGCAGATAGATCGGCAAGCTGTAAGGCTTGGGTGATACCGGCTGTTTTGGCCAGTTTTATATTGACATAGTCTATGGCCTGCATCTCAAGCAGTCTTCTTGCATCTTTTACGGAAAAGATTGATTCATCTGCTAGGAGGGGAGTCTGGACTCTCTCTTTAATGTAACGAAGTCCTTCTATATCATCTGCAGCGACTGGTTGTTCTATGAACTCAGCTATGATATCTTGTTTTTCCAAAGCATGTAGGAGTGTTACACTCTCTTGTGCTGTCCAGCCTTGGTTGGCATCGAGTCTTAGTGTTATGTTGTCATCTAGTGCATCATGTATGGCGATGATGCGTTCAATATCTTTTTGAGGATTGTCTCCTATCTTTATCTTCAGTGTGTCATAGCCAAGATTAACAGCATCAAGACTATCTGATATCATTTTTTCAATTTCACCCATACTGATGGTAATGTCAGTTTTGAAGGTTTTATGTGTACCACCAAGCATCTTGTAGAGAGGTTGTTTGACAGACTTGGCTTTCAAGTCATAGAGTGCTATCTCGAGAGCAGATTTGGCTGTGGTATTTTTGAGTATAGTAGAATGTATATTATTTAATATAATATCAAAGTCTTCTATATCAAGGCCTATAATGTAAGGCTTGATATGCTCGATAGCAGCGATCATAGAACCCATTGTTTCCCCTGTAATGACAGGAGTAGGGGCACCTTCTCCATAACCTATGGAGCCATCAGCACACTCCACGATAACTACAAGATCTTCAAGCGCATCTACACGGCGTAAAGAGGTGATGAAAGGGTTTTTAAGCGGGGCTTTTAAAATACTTATTCGTATATTGGTTATTTTCATTATACAATACCCAATATTCCCAGAAGCCATGGTAACACACCTAGTGCACCTGTTCCTACTCTTTCCTTCTCGTGTACTTCTACAGAGATAAATATATCAATTTGCTTGATTCGTTCAATTATTTCAGATCTTGCTTCAGCTTTAACGGCTTGCATCATATGTAGATCTTCAAATTGTTCTTCAAGCTTTTCTTTATACTCGACAGCTTTGTCTCTCTCTATATAGATTTGTTTTACATCATCACTCTTTTCAATGAAAGGATTATACTTGTCGATGATGCTTTCATCTAAGGATTCAATTTTCTTCTCATGTAAAATAATGGCATCTTTTGCAGCAGGTATATCGATTTTTTTAAGCATATCTATCTTTGCATGTATTTCATTAAGTGTGATATTTATACTCTTTAATGAAGTTTTTCCATCTATCTTTTTCTTATTGAGTTCAGCAATTTCAAGTTCATACTCTTTCATGAGAGGATCATAATATGATCTAAGATAAGCAAGTGATATAGCAAAATATATGATAGCCAAGGCTCCCAAAGCCAAGGTAAGCCATTTAGCAACAAATATGACTGAGAGTAAGAACTCTTCTTTTACTTTTTGCATCTGATATCTACCCCCTTAAATCATTTAATTGTACATTATATAGCAGTTATTATAACAAATATACTTTGTAGTTTATAGCTTCTGTTCATCCGCCTATCATCTCTAAGACTTTACCCACCATAAGTCCACCAAATGTCCCTAGGATGTATCCCATCATAGCCATAAGTACACCTATTGGAATGAGTGCTTTTGAGTAAGCTGATGCCAAGATAGGAGCAGAAGCAACACCACCTATGTTAGCTAATGAAGCTACACCTAAAGAGAAGAGGTCCAGTTTAAAGAGTTTAGCAAAGAAAATCATGATACATACATGAATAGCAATGATGACAAAGCCTGCTGCGATATAAAGAGGTGCTTCTGTCAGTTCAGAAAAGTTAGCCCGTGAGGCAATGAGAGCTACTATAAGATAGAGCATGATATTTGCAAGTTGGGAACCGCCCGATAACTTTGCCAAGGGTGTCATAGCAAAGAGTATTCCTGCGAGTGTTGCTATGATGACTATCCATGTGGTAGTGGTTAAAAATGATGTAGTAGGAAGGTAGAGTGCACCATTCTGTGCTAAAGCTGATACTATCAGAGCAGATCCGAGTAAGAAGAAGAGGGAAGGAAAACCAATGGGTTTTTTATGATCTTCTTTGAGTGCTAGTCTTTCACCTACTTCATCTATGACTGAAGTGTCAGCTTTACTCCATAGGTTGAATTTTTTGGCAAAAGGTACAAGAGCTAAGAGTATCATAACCCAGATGGCGTAATCAATGGAGTCAATGAGTAGCGTGTATCCCATAGCAGAATCTGGTAAGTCCAAGGCACCCTGTATTGCGACCATATTTGCTGTTCCACCCATCCATGAACCTGAAAGTGCTGCAAAGGGTTTCCATGCATCTGGCTCAAAATAAGTATGAAAAAGGGCAAAAGTACCTATGAAACCTATGGCAATACTTACAGAAGCAAGCAAGAAAGTCAGCAACATTTTCTTGCCAAGTTTAAATATTTCTCTCATATCTGCAGAGAGTAACATGAGGAATATCATAGCAGGGAGGAGATTAGATTTCAGCAATATGTAGGATGCTGTGACTGACTCGCTTTTTTGCCACAGTCCAAAAGTAGAAAGAAGCATAACAACAAAATAGATGATAACGATAGAGGGGAGATACTCAAATAATTTTGCTTGTGTTCTTTTTTCTAAAGCGACAATAGATGCTGCTGTCATGGCTAGTACCGCTACATACATAAACCCATTTTCTATCATCTTTGTCCTTAATATTATAAAATATTTTATCTCTTATATAGAGTATTATAGCGTATGTGTAGCGATAATAAAGAGGATTGTTAAAAAACGATTAACCTATATTTTTTATAATTTTTTCATAAATATTAAGTATAAGGAGCACAACATGTTCAGTAAAAAAATATC
The DNA here is from genome assembly GCF_041551015.1 of Sulfurovum sp. GTDB lineage: Bacteria > Campylobacterota > Campylobacteria > Campylobacterales > Sulfurovaceae > Sulfurovum. The sequence continues at coordinate 10,046 of NZ_JBFENQ010000040.1, forward strand.
ACATTTTGTTTTGCCTTTTATAGTAATGAGCTCACTTCAGGCAAACGATCCTTTCTTTGATGATCCGTTTGGAGATGATATATTTAAAGAGATGTATCAGATGCAAAAAGATATGGATAAAGTTTTTGAGCGCATGCAAGAGCGTATGGAGCAACGTACAAAACTATGGAATTACCCGACCAGACAGAATTTAATCCCAAATAACCGTATGGTAAGACAAAGTGTATTGGAAGATAAAGGCACTTATTATGAGTACAATACCCAAATACTTGAAGGCAAAAATAATCAGATTGATATTTCTATAAAGGATGGAATTTTACATTTCAAAGCAACGATAGATACTGTAAAAAAGACAGACAAGCCAAATATGAAAATGCAGCAGCATTATGTAAGTATGGTACAACGCAGTGAGACATTGCCTCAAGATGCAGATCCAGGCAGTTTAAAGAGTGAATATAAAAATGGTGTGCTTGTTTTAACATTACAGAAAAAAAAGAGTCTTAAACACCCTGTAGTGAAAGAAAAGGAAAAACAGGTACCTATAGAAGTAAAGAAAGCACCCAAACAAGAAGAAAAAAAGGAGAACAATACAACAAAAGTAAGGGTACCTCATACAAGTTCACATGTTTAAAAGTGAACTAGAGTAACCCCACACCTAAAGAACGTATCTCTTCATGTTTGTGAAATTGATAGGTCTTATAATCTTTTGTGAAGGGCTGTATGAGGTAGATATGCTTGTTAGAATTAGACAAGTTTGTTTTGGTTTGATTGTAAATAAGTAGTCGAATAGACTTCTCAAACATCTCTAAGACATTTGCAGTTTTAAAAAAGTTATTTGGCATGGTTTTTTCAAAAGCATTCTCTCCCAGTACATCAACTGCAAGAATGTCATCAAAACTAGCTTCATTGACCCCGAGGTTTTCACAAAGAAAACCATCACCATAAGTTTCATTTTCAATGATATGTTCTTCAAAGATACCCGGTATCGCCATGGTACATAGTACAGCATCCTTGATGTAAACATCATCAGAGGCATCAAATACTTTTTTGTGACCGTTAAGTAGGTTTGTTGCGATGAGTTTGAGGGGAATGATGGTATCATTCATCTTTTTATTATGAAAAATACCATCAAAAATTTTAGCTACTTTTTCATTGTCTACCACAGCATTGCCAGAAAAAGAGAACTTGATCCAGTTAGAGATACCGGCAAAACTTTTGATATGTTCATAGATTTTTTCTTCTGTTAATCCTATAGCCAAACAGGCACCAATAATTCCTCCCATACTTGTACCGACTATTTCGCTAGGTATTAATTGTTCTTTTTCAAGATCATGTAACACACCCAAATGAGCGATACCCAAAGCACCACCACCTGAGAGAACCAGTGTAAAATTTTTGTTTTGTAGATTCTTTATCATAAAAGTATTATAACGTAAGTCATTTCCTATGATGGGTGTAATTTATCGTTTATCATTATGTTATAATCAATCAATTAAAGTACTAAATAGAGGAGTTTCCCATCGACGTCACACCTTTACAGTTTATTAGCACTTATTTTTTAGTTGTACTTGCTGGCATACTTGTCTTCTCTGCACTAAGCCATATCCTTTATCAAAAACGATCTCCTACCAGTATGATCTCATGGATGTTGTCTATTTTCTTTTTACCCTATGTTGTTGTCCCACTCTATTTTCTTATAGGTACACGAAAGCGTGAAGCAAAATATAAAAAAGAGTATGTGAAATTTGATCATGTGTGTGAACATGTTCCTTATGAATTAGATGACCCACAGCATGCTTTTCAAAATCTTTTACAAAAAAACGGTATGCCACCTGCAACAAAAGGAAATACTTTTGAACTGATAACAAATGATACAGAGGCCTATGAACGAATGCTCAAAGAGATTGATCATGCAAAACAAAATATCGATATCTGTACTTATGTTTTCCAATTTGATAAAACGACTAAAACGATCTTAGATGCATTAACCAAGAAAGCCAAAGAGGGGATTAAAGTACGATTACTTATGGATCTTGTCGGGTCTTTAGGTGCAAGCTTTAACCAAAAAGGTTTTAGTGCATTGAGAGAGGCGGGAGGAGAAGTGGCATTCTTTACTCCTATTTTGAAAAGACCGTTTCAAAACTATATCAATCTCAGAAATCATCGTAAAATTTACCTCTTTGACCAAACAACACTGCTCAGTGGTGGTATGAACCTCAGTAATGAATATATGGGAGAGTCAGATGGCAGTAAGCGATGGGAAGATCTTCTTTACTGTTTGAATGGACCTTCAGTCTATCACTTTTATCATATTTTCCAAAATGACTGGGTCTATGCGACAAAAGAAGAGGAAAAGATCGATTTGAAGAGAGAAGAATCGTGTGAGGGGGAGAGCAGAGTCCAAGTGGTGCCCTCTGGTCCAGATATACCAAGTGATGCACTTTATGAGGCACTTCTAAATGCCATCTATAATGCAAAAGAACGTATTTGGATCGTGACTCCTTATTTTGTACCAGATGAAAATATGATACAGGCACTGGTTATTGCATATCACAAAGGGGTTGATGTTAAGTTGATCACGCCTAAAAATTCCGACCATCTTCTTGCCGATCTGGGGAGAAGTCCCTATATGCGTGAACTTGATGAAATAGGCGCCGATGTGGTCTTGTATGAAGGAGAAATGCTCCATGCCAAAGCCATACTCTTTGATGATCTTGGCGGTATGGTAGGATCGGTAAACTTTGATAACCGCAGTCTTTTCCTAAATTATGAAGTAGTCACATTTGTCTACTCTCCAGAATTTATAGAGAGTATTGAAGCATGGATGAATGGATTGATACTCAATTC
>NZ_JBFENQ010000041.1:0-12790 GCF_041551015.1 Sulfurovum sp.
GAAGAATATTTTGAAGCACATGAAGTACTGGAAGAAGCGTGGCATCCCTTGAGGCTCAGTAGGCATCCATTAGCTAACTTGGCAAAAGGTTTGATCAATGGTGCTATCACGTTTGAACATATCAAACGCAATAGAAAAAATGTGAAAGACAAAGCACTACGAGTTATCGCTTCTTACGAAAGACATAAACATTTATGTACAGAGGGTATCGAGCATGCAGAGCTTTTTAAACAAGCCTGCCAAAAGATAGAATCTTTGAAAGTAAAGCACGCTGAGGTTTTTGATGTTCTGGTACCATAGTACAACCAAGCATTCCTACAATTCTGTACGAACCAATCCCAACAGGCTTTCATGGGAAGATCAGCCCAGTACTTACAAAAATTACCCGGATAGTTATGAAAAAAGAAAACTGGACTTGGACAAAGCAGAAGATAATTTTCTGTATCATATCGCAGGACTGACTGCAAAGAAAAGTTATCCAAGTGGAGAGTATTATCTACGCATCAACCCTTCAGCAGGCGCACTCTATCCTAATGAACTCTATTTTCAAGTACGAGGTGTAGAAGGTATAGAAGATGGTGTGTACCATTATGACGTGAGTTCTTCTTCGTTGACATTGCTGCACCGCATAACAGAGAATGAGGGGTTAGAGCCCTATTTAGGGTACAAAACAGCTATGAAAGGATATCTGTTTCTGGTCTCTGCTATCTACTATCGTTCTTCATGGAAATATAAAAACCGTGCGTTCAGGTATTGTCTTTTGGACGGGGGACATCTTTTGGGAAGTATAGAGGCTTCTGCATTACTCAAACCCTATGCCGTAGAGATGGTTTATAATATAGATAGAGAGAAGCTAAACCGGATGTTTGGTTTTGAAGATAGAGAATGGTTTTTGTCGGGGTGCTCTATGGCAGTACCGATGCAAGAGCAAGAAGTATCTCCCGTAGAATTTTCGCTTCCTTATGTAGATGGGAGTGGAACATTTGAACCAAACCCTCTTATAGAACAGGCATACAGTGAAACACTGCAACTGGAATCATGTAAGAAAGAAGTGAGGGCACCAAAGTTTACCTATCATAGAGAGAAACTTCAAGAGACAATTTTTACACGTAGGTCTCAAAGAGGTTTCCATGAAGGAGCTATTACCAAAGGCCAGTTCAATTACATCATGGAATCCATACACCAACCTGTACGTAGTGACTGTGATGAAGATGTCTCTATTTATGTCGTCATCAACCGGGTACTTGACATGCCGTTAGGACTCTATAAAAAAGGTGAGTATATAAAGTATGGTGACTTTGCAAAGAAAGCAGGGTATTTGAGTTTGGAACAGTATAGTCTCTCCATGCAGGGGGCAGTAGCCTTTTTCTTGACATCCAAAGCCAAGAACTATCAGGCACTCTACCAGAAAGCCGGTATTATAGGACACAGGCTTTATGTGGCTTCGCTCTATATGGGCATAGGATGTTCTGGTATCGGTGCTTATTATGATGATGAGGTCAATGTATTTGTGGAGAACGAAGAGATGGTACTATATGCTTTAGCGATAGGTAAATAAATCTATATTAGTTTTTAAATCGATACCCCAATGCTTCTAAATGTGTACGCAGCAACTCAGGGATATCTCCTTGAAACTCTAAACTCTCATCTTTGACAGTACCGCCAGTCCCAAGCTTTTTTTTGAGTGTTTTAAGCAGTGCCTGGATAGCTGTCTTGTCTAAATAAAAAGGTTTGACTATGGTAACTACTTTGCCTCTTCGCTTCTCTTTTGCAAAATGCAGTTGATGTTTTTCCGGGGGCTTGATCTCTGTAGAGGTTTTTTTAGAGGGTTTGTCTTTATTGTCTGATGACCATGCATCATCAAAATTCGCACCCATTTCAAATAAATTTTCTTTCATTGAACTCTCCTAACTATAATCCGTATCAAAAAGTATACCAAGCACTACCATTAGAACAAGCAGAAAAATAAATATTTTATAAAGGGTATTATCACTCGGAAGTCTCATATTCATCCTATCTCATAAATAATTTCAGTTTTATTATTCTTTGTTTGAATCTCTTTGATACTCAGTCCCTCTATAGGTAGCTGCATAAAATCTTCCAAGGTTTCTATCCCGGCTTTGGCTATCTCACGTAATACGATACCTCTATAGGCTTTTGCCCAATGACTAACGACTTTCCCCTCTTTAATAAACTTGAGTGTGGTGTAGGGTTTGGTTGGCTTATAAAACTTGTCATAAAAACCTGCACGGAGGTCCAGTATCTCATCTTCAGCCAGGTATGCCTCCATCAGTTGGGCAGCGTGTTCATTGTAAAACTTTTCTGTTTTGATGTCACCTACGGCTTCACCCTGTTTGAGTTTATATTCGGGGATAAGATCTGAAGCGCGTATAGGTCCGAAGAGGTTTGAAAAGAGGATGACATGGCTATCTATATATTGTTGTGTTTTATCATCTAACGCTTCATAGCCAAGATAATCAAAAGCTACACCTGTATATCTTTGAATGGCTTTCATCGTAAGTTCATGAATGATATCTTTTTTATGGGTAAGGATATCTGATTCTTTTTTGAGACCAAACATTTTTGAAAGTGTAGGTATATCACCTTTTTGTAAAATATTTATGTAGGTATGTAAGAGTTTTGTTCTGTGAGGTAGAAGTTCATCAAACAGTAAAGTGCTAGGATTGAACGAGAGCTCTCCTCCTGTTCTTTTTGTTTCACTTGGTGCCAGTAGTATTTTCATTATATGTAGCCTATAACCTTCGTTTTATATGGGTGTATTCTATAGAAATTACCTAAAAAAGAGAAATTTTTATAAATTTAACTAAAACACTTGACATTAAAATCTTTTTTGTCTATAATTCCCGTCCATTTTAAGTGTAACAACTTCTAATGATGGTGCTGGTGTAGCTCAGTTGGCTAGAGCAGCTGATTTGTAATCAGCAGGTCGGGGGTTCGAGTCCCTTTACCAGCTCCATAGAAATATAATTATCAGTGTTTGTACCAGAAATAACAACAAACAAATATAAGTGGTGAGTTACTCAAGCGGCCAACGAGGGCAGACTGTAAATCTGCTGACTATGTCTTCGAAGGTTCGAATCCTTCACTCACCACCATACATGTTAAGTTGCATAAAGATGCGGGCGTAGCTCAGTGGCTAGAGTTCCTGCCTTCCAAGCAGGCTGTCGAGGGTTCGAATCCCTTCGCCCGCTCCATAATCTGGGAGCTGTGTGAATTATGTACTTAACAACTAAGATAATTACTTCACATACAAAGCTTTCCATATTTTTCATTTATGACTAACATTAAATATTGACCGATTCATTGACTGTAATTTTTTACATGATCAGGATCATTGACTTGCCCATATGGCTCAGGGGTAGAGCACTTCCTTGGTAAGGAAGAGGTCGTGAGTTCAAGTCTCACTATGGGCTCCAGTACCAAAGTATGGACAAAAGTATTACAAATGTGTAATAGTTCTGTCCATAGTAGGTTAAGAAAATTTAGGTATAATACTGCCTTTAAAACATTTTACGCTAGGAGAATAGCATGGCTAAAGCAAAATTCGAACGAAACAAACCGCATGTAAATATCGGTACTATTGGTCACGTTGACCACGGAAAAACAACATTGACTGCTGCAATCACAATGTGTTTAGGACTTAAAACTGGTCTTGCAACAATGGATTATGATCAAATTGATAATGCTCCAGAAGAGAGAGAAAGAGGAATTACAATTGCTACTTCTCACGTAGAGTATGAAACTGAGAATAGACACTATGCTCACGTAGACTGTCCAGGTCACGCCGATTATGTTAAAAACATGATTACTGGTGCTGCACAAATGGATGGTGCGATTCTTGTTATTGCTGCGACTGATGGTCCAATGGCACAGACTAGAGAGCATATCCTTCTTTCTAAGCAAGTAGGTGTTCCGTACATCGTTGTATTCTTGAACAAAGAAGATCAACTTGATGATGAAGATAAAGAAGAAATGTTAGAACTTGTAGAGATGGAAGTACGTGAACTTCTTTCTGAGTATGATTTCCCAGGTGACGATACTCCAATCATCGCTGGTTCTGCATTTAAAGCACTTGAAGAAGCTAAATCAGGAACTGCTGGTGAGTGGTCTGAAAAGATCTATGCACTTATGGACGCTGTAGATGAGTATATTCCTGAGCCAGTAAGAGAAACTGATAAAGACTTCTTGATGGCTATCGAAGATATCTTTACTATCCAAGGACGTGGTACAGTTGTAACTGGTAAAGTTGACAAAGGTACAGTATGTGTTGGTAACACTGTTGAGATCGTTGGTCTTAAAGATACACAAACAACAACTGTAACTGGTGTTGAAATGTTCCGTAAAGAAATGGAATGTGGAGAAGCTGGTGATAACTGTGGTGTTCTTATCCGTGGTATCGATAAAGATGCTGTACAAAGAGGTATGGTACTTTGTAAGCCAGGATCAATCACTCCACACACTGCATTTGAAGCTGAGATCTATGTTCTTACTAAAGAAGAAGGTGGTAGACACACTCCATTCTTTGATAACTATAGACCACAGTTTTACGTTCGTACAACAGACGTAACAGGTTCAGTTAGACTTCAAGAAGGTACTGAAATGGTTATGCCAGGGGACAACGTTAAAATCAATGTTGAACTTATCGCTCCAGTAGCACTTGATGAAGGTACTAAGTTTGCTATCCGTGAAGGTGGTAGAACAGTTGGTGCCGGTGTTGTTTCTAAGATTATTGCTTAGTAACACCAGTGTGAGAGGCGTGCCTCTTACACACTTATCATAGGAGATAACAATGAGAGAAACAGTTCACTTAGGTTGTGAGAAATGTACAAGACGTAACTATCACACCAATAAAAACAAAAAAACGACAACAGAGAAACTTGCTCTTAAAAAGTATTGTAAATGGTGTAAGTGCCATACAGTACATAAAGAGATGAAGCTGTAATCGGAGACTTTTGTTAGATACTATTGGGCTTTGCCCATGGTATTATTTTTAGGCCAATAGCTCAGTTGGTAGAGCACTGGTCTCCAAAACCAGGTGCCGTGGGTTCGAGTCCCTCTTGGCCTGCCACAATAAAAGGTAATATATATGGGAAAAATTTCAACATTTATAGCACACGCGAAAGCGGAGATTCATAAAGTTATATTTCCAACAAAAGTACAAGTAAGACAAGCATTTTTAGCAGTTGTTCTAGTAGTAACTGTAATATCAATATTTTTAGCGTTGGTTGACTTTTTCATGTCATCAATCGTATCATCAGTTTTATAGGATAGATCATGGCTTATCAGTGGTATGCAATTCAAACATATTCAGGTTCTGAACAATCTGTAAAAAGAGCAATTGAACAACTTGTAATAGATTATGGAATTGAAGATAAACTTGAACGTGTAGTCGTTCCTACAGAAGAAGTGATTGAAGTTAAAGATGGTAAGAAAAAGATTACCGAGAGAACATTGTATTCTGGATATGCTTTCGCACATATAGACCTGGATACTGATCTTTGGCATAAGATACAATCTTTACCAAGAGTATCTAGATTTATCGGTGAACAAAAGACACCTACTGCTCTGACTGAAGCAGATATCAAAGTGATTTTAGACAAGATGGAGAAAAAATCTGCACCTAGACCTAAAGTTGATTTTGAAACAGGCGAAATGGTACGTATCGTAGATGGTCCATTTGCCAACTTTACAGGTATGGTAGAAGAGTATGATCTTGACCATGGAAAGTTAAAGTTGAATGTTTCAATTTTTGGTAGAAATACACCGGTTGAAATCCTCTACACGCAAGTAGAAAAAATTATATAAGACGTAACAGTCAAATCAAACAAAGGAAGAACAGATGGCAAAAAAGATAGCTTTTAAGTTTAAAATGATGATCCCAGCTGGAGCAGCAAACCCATCACCACCAGTAGGTCCTGCATTAGGACAACGTGGTGTAAATATTATGGAGTTTTGTAAAGCTTTTAATGAAAAAACAAAAGATAAATCAGGATTTACAATTCCTGTTATCGTTACTGTATATGCAGATAAAAGTTTTACATTTGAAACTAAACAACCACCGGCAAGTGATCTTATCAAGAAAGCGGCAGGTATTAAAAAAGGTACGGATAACCCTATTCTTAACAAAGTTGGAACTATCACTAAAGCAAAACTTGACGAAATTATCGATCAAAAAATTGTTGACCTTAACACGAATGACAGAGAAATGGCAGCGAATATCATCGCTGGTTCATGTAGAAGTATGGGTGTTGAAATCGTAGACTAGTCTTTTTGAAGACAATCATAACCACATGATTTTAAAATGTGGGAGCATATAAAGCGGAGAATAAAATGGCAAAAAAACCAAGTAAAAGAAGAGAAGCACTACTTAAACAAGTAGATGTAACTAAAACATATAGTGTTGATGAAGCAATGGCTACACTTAAAAACCTTAAATCAGCTAAATTTGATGAGACAGTTGAAGTTGCACTTAACTTAAATGTTGACCCAAGACATGCAGATCAAATGGTTAGAGGATCAGTTGTTCTTCCTAACGGAACTGGTAAAACAGTAAGAGTAGCAGTATTTGCAAAAGACGCTAAAGCGGACGAAGCTAAAGCAGCAGGTGCAGACATAGTAGGTTCTACAGACCTTATCGAATCAATTCAAGCGGGAAATATCGATTTTGATATTGTTATCTCAACGCCAGATATGATGGGTGTTCTTGGTAAAGTAGCAAGAATACTTGGGCCAAAAGGTCTTATGCCTAACCCTAAGACTGGTACAGTAACTATGGACGTTGCTAAAGCCGTTGAAAATGCAAAAGGTGGACAAGTTAACTTTAGAGTAGACAAAAAAGGTAACATCCATGCGGGTATTGGTAAAGTTTCTTTTTCAGAAGAACAAATCAAAGAGAACTTTGTAACACTTGTTCAAACTATCAACAAGGCTAAGCCAGCATCTGCTAAAGGTAGATTTATCACTAATGGTGCGATTTCACTCACAATGAGTCCTTCAATCACACTTGATACTACTGAATTAATGGATATGAAATAATTCATTTATAAAGAGGGCATATGCCTTCTTTGTATTATTTTCAAACAAAAATTAATATTTTAGTTTTTGTTTGAGGGTAATTTTTACTACTCATAAATCTTAGATTAAAGATAATAGGGGCGAAAGCTTAATTAATATATTTGAAAGAATATATGATCCTTTATGGAACCCTTTTAGAGATCGGAAGGAGAATTATATGACTAGAACTAGAAAAGAAGAGTTAGTTGCAGAGATGGCAGCAGAGTTTAAAGACGCTGGTGCCATTATCGTTTGTGATTACAAGGGTATGACTGTTGAAAATCTTGAGATCGTAAGAAATCTTGCTAAAGATGAAGATACAAAAGTACAAGTTGTAAAAAATAAATTGGCACGTATTGCATTAAAAGATGCTGGGTGTGAAGATATTGAATTTACAGATACAAACCTTGTAATCTGGGGTGATGCACAAGTTACACCTTGTAAGATCGCCGACAAAGCAGCAACTGATTTTAAAGATAGTTTCTCAATTAAAACTGGTTTGATCCAGGGTGAAGTTGCTAGTATGGAGACCATTAATGCAATGGCTAAACTTCCTACTAGAGATGTACTTTTGGGTATGCTTCTTAATGTTTGGAATGCACCAGTACAAAACTTTACAATTGGTATGCAAGCGCTTGCGACTAAGAAAGAAGAAGAAGCGTAGAGTGGTGAGAGCCACGAGGCTCTTTTTTAATTTGACATTGCAAATGCAATGCAACTAATATAATTTAAGGAATTAATTATGGCAACAACTAAAGAAGATGTTCTTGAGTTTATCTCAAACATGTCAGTACTTGAGCTTTCTGAGCTTGTAAAAGAATTTGAAGAAAAATTTGGTGTATCTGCACAAGCTACAGTAGTAGCAGGTGGCGCAGGTGTAGCTGCTGAAGCTGCTGATGAGCAAACAGAATTTGACGTAGTACTTACAGATGCAGGTGCTAAGAAAATCAACGCTATTAAAGCAGTAAGAGCGATCACTGGTCTTGGTCTTAAAGAAGCGAAAGCTGCTGTTGAAGAGACTCCATCAGTACTTAAAGAAGGTGTTTCTAAAGAAGAAGCAGAAGACTTCAAAAAACAACTTGAAGAAGCAGGTGCTACTTGCGAACTTAAATAAGAATTCTTATTTAAGAGAGCTTAGGCAAGTAGCCTAAGCTCATGTTACAAACCTCATTGGATATAGCGATAAACTATTCGGAGACATTTTCATACCCTCGTGTCAATAGTTTTTTTGTATACCCAATATACATATTAAACATACTACATAAACCAAACTAAACCGAAATAAGGATAACCCATGTTAAATTCTTTACATTCTGGTAACAGACTTCGTGTTGACTTTTCTAAAACACCAAGAGAAATTGAAATTCCAAACTTGCTCCAACTTCAACAAAAAAGTTATGAAAACTTTTTGATGTTAACCGAAAAAGACAGAAAAAACTCTACTTTAGAGAAAGTTTTCAGATCATCTTTCCCTATACATGATCAACAAAATAGACTTACATTAACCTATAAAAATTCTGAGATCGTTAAACCAAAATATACGGTCAGAGAGTGTATGGAGAGAGGATTAACGTATTCTGTATCTCTGAAAATGAACATTGCACTGACTATCTGGAACAGAGACGAAAAAACAGGTGAAAAACTTGATCCAAAAGAGATCAAAGAACAAGCAGTTTTTGTACGTGATATTCCTTTGATGACTGATAGAACTTCATTTGTTGTAAATGGTGTTGAAAGAGTTATCGTAAATCAACTTCACAGATCTCCAGGGGTTATCTTTAAAGAAGAAGAGGGAACGACTGTTGGTAGTGGTATGCTCTATTCTGCACAGATCATTCCAGATCGTGGTTCATGGTTGTACTTTGAGTATGATTCTAAAGATATCTTGTATGCACGTATCAACAAAAGAAGAAAGATACCTGTGACTATTCTTTTTAGAGCATTAGATTACTCTAAAGATGATATTGTAAAACTATTCTATGCAACAAAAGAGATCAGTATTAAAGATAACAGATTCCTTGTAAGATTTGATGCGGATGATTTTGGCGGTAGAGCTGAGTATGACGTTAAAGATATGGATGGCAACACGATTGTGAATGCCGGTAAAAGACTGACGAAGAAAAAAGCACAAACACTCATGGAAGATGGTTTAGAGTGGATCGAATATCCACTTGAAGTACTTATGGAAAGACATTTGGCTAAACCAATTATCAACCAAGAGAGCGGTGAAGTACTTTATGATGTTGTAACTCCTTTAGATGAGAGTAAACTTAAAAAGATGATCGAAGAAGGTGTCGAAACTATCGAGATAATCAATGACCTTGCCGAGGGTGCCGATATGTCAATCATTAATGCATTTATCGCTGATAACGAAAGCTTAAGACTTTTAAAGCAAACAGAGCAGATAGATGATGAAAATATACTTTCAGCTATACGTATTTATAAAGTGATGAGACCAGGGGAACCAGTAACACCTGATGCAGCAAAAGCATTTTTAAAGCAACTTTTCTTTGATCCTGAAAGATATGATCTTACTAAAGTTGGTCGTATGAAAATGAACCACAAGCTTGGACTTGATATCCCTGAGTATGCTACAGTACTTACAGCAGAAGACTTAATCAATACTGTAAAGTACCTCATTAAAGTGAAGAATGGTCAAGGTCATATTGATGATAGAGATCACTTAGGTAACAGAAGAATTAGAGCGATCGGTGAGCTTCTTGGTAATGAACTTCATAATGGTCTTGTGAAGATGCAAAAAGCGATTAAAGATAAGATGACAACTGTATCTGGAACACTTGATGAGTTGATGCCTCACGATCTGGTAAACTCTAAAATGATCACAAATACCATTTTAGAATTTTTCTCATCTGGACAACTTTCACAGTTTATGGATCAAACAAACCCTCTTTCAGAAGTGACACATAAAAGAAGACTTTCAGCACTTGGTGAGGGTGGTCTTGTTAAAGAAAGAGCTGGATTTGAAGTAAGGGATGTACACCCTACACATTATGGACGTATTTGTCCTATTGAAACGCCTGAAGGTCAGAATATTGGTCTTATCAATACGCTTGCAACTTATTCAAAAGTAAATGAGCATGGATTCATTGAAGCACCATATAAAGTAGTGAAAGATTGTCAGGTTACAGACGAGATCGTATACATTACTGCGACACAGGAAGAAGATAAGTGTATTGCTCCTGCATCTACTGTAGTAAGTGAAGACGGGCGTATTGTTGAAGATCTTATTGAGACTAGACTGAATGGTAACATCGAGCTCAATGAAGCTAAAAGAGTTGATCTTATCGATATCTCTCCATTGATGATCTCTGGTTCAGCAGCAGCATTGATTCCATTCTTGGAACATGATGATGCCAACCGTGCACTGATGGGTTCAAACATGCAACGTCAAGCGGTACCTCTTCTTAAAACAGAGGCACCAATGGTTGGTACAGGTATGGAAGCTATCGTAAGTCGTGATGCTTGGGAATGTGTAAAAGCAAAAAGAGCAGGTACGGTTGAAAAAATAGATGGTAAAAATATTTACATTATGGGTGAAGATGAAAGCGGTGTATTTATAGACCACTATCCACTTGAAAAGAATATGAGAACCAACCAAAATACAACATTTACTCAAACACCTATCGTTAAATTAGGTGATAAAATTGAAGCAAAACAAGTGATTGCAGATGGTGCAAATATGGACCAGGGTGAACTTGCTATTGGTAAAAATATCCGTGTTGCATTTATGCCTTGGTATGGATATAACTATGAGGATGCGGTTGTTATTTCTGAAAGACTGATCCGTGAAGATACATTTACTTCAGTGCATACCTATGAAAAAGAAGTAGAAGCAAGAGAACTTAAACATGGTACGGAAGAGATCACTCGTGATATCCCAAATATCCGTGAAGATGAGTTACTTCATTTAGATGAAAGCGGTATCGTTCAAATAGGTACGTATGTGAAGCCAGGAATGATTCTTGTAGGTAAAGTAAGCCCTAAAGGTGAGATTAAGCCAACACCAGAAGAGAGATTACTAAGAGCGATCTTTGGTGAAAAAGCAGGACATGTAGTAAATAAATCACTTTACTGCCCGGCATCTATGGAAGGTGTTGTTGTCGATATCAAAGTCTTTACGAAAAAAGGCTATGAAAAAGATGCACGTGCTATCCAAGCGTATGAAGAAGAGAAATCGGTTCTGGATGGTGATCACCATGACCAGCTTCTTATGATAGACAGAGAAGAGATCTTACGTATTGCAAACTATCTTGCAGGTCAAGAGTTAAGCAAAGCTGTGACTATCGGTGAAACTGAATATGCAGCAGGGTCTAAAATAGACGAAGAGACGATCAAGGGTGTAAATAGATTTGCACTTAGAGGTGTGGTTCAGTCTTACTCTGATGATGTACAAAATGAGTATGAATCGCTGAAAAATTACTTCTTAAAACAAAAGAAGAGACTTAAAATTGATCATGAAGAGAAGTTGGCCGTACTTGAAAAAGACGATATTCTTCCTTCAGGTGTGACGAAGTTAGTAAAAATTTATATCGCTACAAAGAGAAAACTCAAAGTAGGTGATAAAATGGCTGGACGTCACGGAAACAAAGGTATCGTTTCTAATATCGTACCAGAGATTGACATGCCATACCAGGAAGATGGTAGACCGGTAGATCTTATCTTGAACCCACTAGGTGTACCGTCTCGTATGAATATCGGTCAGATCCTTGAGGTGCATTTAGGATTGATTGGTAAAAACCTTGGTGAGCAGATAGAAGAGATGTTTAACGATCAAAAAGAGACTTTTATTAAAGATCTTAGAGAAAAGATGATCGCTATTGCAGATGTCGCAAAACTGATGAATGCAAAAGAACTCTTAGCAAATATGAGTGACGAAGACTTAATTAAGTATGGTAGAGATTGGTCTACAGGTGTGAAGTTTGCTGCACCGGTATTTGAAGGAACGAATCAAGCTGAATTCGATAAACTTTTTGAAATGGCTAAGATGGACACTGATGGTAAAATGGTTCTGTTTGATGGAAAAACTGGTGAACAGATGATAGAGAGAGTCAATGTGGGTTATATGTATATGCTTAAGCTTCACCACTTGGTTGATGAAAAAGTGCATGCACGTTCAACTGGACCTTACTCACTTGTAACACAACAGCCAGTAGGTGGTAAAGCACTCTTCGGTGGACAGAGATTTGGAGAGATGGAAGTATGGGCACTTGAAGCATATGGTGCATCACATACCCTTAAAGAAATGTTGACCATCAAATCAGATGATGTTGAAGGTAGAGCAAGAGCATATAGAGCGATCACCAAAGGTGAATCTGTACCGGCATCAGGTGTACCTGAAACAATGTTCGTATTGACAAAAGAGCTTCAAGCATTAGGTCTTGATACAGAATTATATGAGAGTAATAAAGAAGTGGAGGGTGAAAATGAGTAAGTTTTTAGAGAATTTAACACCAATAGATCTTAACAGTGAAGAGAGACCAAAGGATATAGCAGCTCTACAACTGAGAGTTGCAAGTCCGGAAAAAGTACTCTCTTGGAGTTATGGTGAAGTAAAAAAACCAGAAACAATTAACTATAGAACCCTAAAACCAGAAAGAGACGGTCTTTTCTGTGCGAAGATTTTTGGACCTATCAGAGACTATGAGTGTCTTTGTGGTAAATACAAAAAGATGCGTTACAAAGGCGTTGTATGTGA
>NZ_JBFENQ010000042.1:0-12551 GCF_041551015.1 Sulfurovum sp.
TCATAGAGTATCCTGATGTATTTTGGAGAGAAGAGGGCTTAAGTGGCTTTGCCATTTCGCATCTGGGACCTTTGAGTGAGATACATGATGCCTGTACCGAGGATAAAGCAGCACTCTTTGGTTTTATGAACAGTAATGCAAAATATGATAATTTAGAAGAAGATATCATCAATCAACTTACACGACTTTATGGAAGAAAAGCTGCCAATCCTTCCAAACTCTATCTTGTAGATTGGAAAAAAGAGACATATACGTCAACAGCACTTGATGCTATGCCTCTACGTGAACACCCTTCTTATGGTTTTGATGTGACACATTTTAATAAACAAATGATATTCTCCGGTACTGAGAGTGCTTATAGAGAAGGTGGATATTTGGAAGGTGCCATTACCGCTGCTAATCATGTAGCTAAACATACACTTCGTCCTTAAAGTTTATTTTTTATCCACTCAGCAATCATACTTAGCTCATCTTCTACAACAGTATGGTCTTTCGGATAGCTTTTAAAGTCTATCTCAAATCCTGCACTTTGTAATGTCTCAATTTGTGACTTTGATGTGTTAAAAGGTAGGACATCATCATAAGTTCCATGCGTACATAGCCAGTTGGAACTATTTACATTTGGATTCATCTCTTCTAAAAGATTGTTCGTATCATAGATATACCCGCTTACAGCGATGTATCCTGCAAGTACTTTTTCATATCTAGCTCCAAACTCAAAGGTTAGAAGTGAACCTTGGGAAAATCCAAATAAAAAGCTTTCATCTGCATTGAACTCTTCTTCAAAGAGTGTATCTAAGATATCTGCGAGTATAGCACTTGATTGTACAATGCCTTCTAATTGATTGGGTGGTAGATCATACCATGAGTAGCCGCCATAATAATAATAGGGAGCATCAAGTAAAAGGTAGTTCATCTCATCTATGTTGAGATAGGGTGGTAAAAAAGTAAATCCACGAGAGGAGTCACCACGACCATGAAGAATGATCATCAGCTTTTTGGAAGAAACTTTTGAGGGAATAAAAATATTGTTCAGTGGTAAATTTTCACGATTTTGCATATGGTGCTTTCCTGCATTGAATTGTTGATACTTAGTTAGGGGAAAGTATACTAAATTTATATTTAGAACAGATATACTTTCAATTATAGGATATAAGGAACATTATGGCAACCAAAGCAACTATCTATAAAGCATTACTGAACATTGCAAATATGGACAGCCACTATTATGCAGAGCATAACTTGACCATGGCAAAACACCCTTCAGAAACTGATTTACGTCTCATGATTCGATTGGTTGCCTTTATACTGAATGCGGATGAAGATCTAGAATTTTGTAAAGGTATATCTCAAGAGGATGAACCTGATCTATGGAAAAAGTCTTTGGGTGGAGAGATAACACTATGGGTAGATCTAGGTCAACCTGATGAAAAGCGCATTAAAAAGGCATGTGGACGTGCTGAAAAAGTGATTATCTATACCTATCAGGAAGGTATGGCTGCCTCCTGGTGGAAACAGATCCAAACATCACTTACACGTTTTTCCAATCTTCAAGTCATACATCTCTATATAGATGGTGATATAGAAGAGCTTACAAAACGTGCAATGTCAGTACAAGCCAATATATCTGACAATGAACTAACGTTAACGGATGATGAGCACAGTGTAGTAATTAGAGAAAAGAATTGGATGAGATGAAGTAACTATTTTACTTCATTTTTTCTAATGAGATCTATATATCTTTTTTAGTCGTAAGTATTAGATCTCTTTGGCTTCATTTGATACTATTTTAGTATAAAGATCAGAAAATATTGTATATTAAATGTATATATTTATTTTATGGTATGATGCCGTCTATACTGTTTACTGTGATAGGTAATAAATAAATACATGATAGGATTTTAAGGTTAAGATGAGTAAGTGTTATTGTAAAAGTGGATTAGATTTTTTCGAATGTTGTGAACCTATTTTAAGAGTGCAGCAAGTAGCACCGAGTGCACTGAGTCTTATGCGATCACGATACAGTGCTTATTGTTTAGGTGATGTGAACTATTTACAGGCTACAACGCATGATCACACATGGAGTGATGAAGAGCTAAAATTTATACAGGACTGGGCAGATAACAGTTACTGGCAGCACTTGGAGATCATAGATTTTAACGATGATATGGTCGAATTTAAAGCCTATTATATTTATGATGGAAAGCAGCATTTACACCATGAGAAGTCTACATTTTTAAAGGTCAATGATATGTGGAAGTATATTGATGGTGAAATCTACGAAGATAAAGTGTCGTTTTTACGTAATGAAAAATGCATCTGCGGAAGTGGTTTAAAATACAAACGATGCTGTTTCACTAAACTGTCATAAAATTGTATTAGACGGTTTTTATTCTTGAATAAATTCTAACAATAGCACATATTATTCCATAAACTATACTTATAATAATCATAATCATAACTTTATTTAAATTTAAGATTCATCTGTTATACTGGCATTAGATAAACTAATGATTAATATAAGGATTTGGAATGAAAAAATTAATATTATTGGCTCTTATGAGTACATTTGCAATGAGTGGTTTTACAACGAATGAAAATATGAAAGATGTATCTTCTATTGAAGAAAACAAAATACTTTGTAAAACATCTATTAAATATGCACTTGCATATAAAGATACAATGGCAAAAGATGAAGCATCTAAAGCAGCATTAGATATTTATAAAAAGGACGTTGTTGCAAATTGTGGAACAATCTCTGCAAGAGCATCATAGTAATACACACAACCTCTTAAGTATATGATCAGATATTTTCCTGATCATATACGCTTTTAAATATCATATCTCACCTACATTTATTTCCCAACATCATTTAAACTTTCTTGTTCTGTACGTATTTTATATAATGTAAAAATATTTAACATTTTTGTTGACTTTATTATAAAATAAGATTACACTTTAATATCATAAAACTACATAAAAGGATAGTATGATGATAAAAAGTAGTTCACTACTTCTTTCTAGCAGAGCTATGTGTTTAGTTGATAAATAGCCAACATGGTAATTAAAGAATGAAAATTTCACCTTTCACAATTGTAAAAGCAGTTTTGATTGGACTGCTTTCCATCTTTTTGATACTGATTCTAGTCTTTGGTAGTTGGGTACTCTGGGAACGAAACCGTGATGAGCTTGCAGCCATCGATTTTTACTCTGGTAAAGTTGAACTCTCACACGATACTACCTATAACTTATCATTTGAAGATCTGCCTGAACGCACATACCGTCATATAACATTGACAACGGAATATCAAGGCAATATCGAAGCGTTTATCTCTGAACCTAAAGTTATTCCTGAGGAAGGACTTCCCGTTGTCATTATTATGGGTGGTCTTGAAATTGATGCAGATATTTTTAGACTGATCCCCAATCCGGGAGAAAATATTTATGTCATTTTTAAATATCCCTACACTCCAGAGTACTGGTATGAGGGTGCACCTGTTGTTGAGGTCCCCATAATCAGGAAATCGGTATTGAGTGTACCATCTCAGGCATTGAGTTTGCATGAATGGGTATCTAAACAATCATGGACGCAGAAAGAACATGTTACATTTGCAGGTTATAGTTTTGGTGCGATGTTTTTGCCTGCGATCTACCATCTGGCTGGCAGTCGTGATAAAGTGTTAAATCCTGGGGTCATCGCCTATGCGGGTGCGGACATATCTGACCTTCTTTTCACGAACATGGACAAAATTAATTCGCCGTGGCGCTCATTCGGAGCATGGCTTGGTGAAACAGCTATCTATGGTATAGAACCGGCGCGCCATCTACCTTATATGAATAATGAATTTCTACTTATTAACGGGACAAGAGATCACCAGATATCAACATATAGCTGGGAAAAATTACATCGCATGATACCACAACCCAAAACGATTGTGATTCTTGATGAAGGGCATATGCACCCTCGTAAACCTGAATTGACCAAAAAATTGGTGAAGATTAGTAGGGAGTGGCTCCAGGAAAGAGGATTGGTCAATTAGAGGATAGTAAATTCTGCAAAGACCGTCATATGATCTAAATAGTTTTTTCATAGGTGATTTTACTTCTGTTTTCTTAATAGAGTTTTATTAAATCTTTTTCTATCACTCCATAATTTATGGTATATCAGGCACAGTAATGTTTTTATTGAGAGTTGCATATTCACGTCCAACTCTAGCAATGCTGGAAAATTTTAAACTTATTTTCTCTTTATCAGAGATGATCTCATTGTTAAGGTAGAGATGTTTTATCTCTAGAATGACAGGAATAGTTTTACTTCCTTTGAGATCAACCTCTTGTAAGTACTCACAAAAGAATGCAACTTTTATGCCTTCAGGCATAGGTGGAAACCCTTCAATTTGTTTTTGTGTAAATATACCAAATACTTCAAGTTCACTCTGTGATGCATCTAAATCTTTAGAACTTAAATGCATTGCTTCAAAATGATCTTCATCTACGATGCAAACTACACATTTTCTACCTTCACGTAAATTTCTGAGCGTATCTTTTGGGTTACCGTTTGTACGGTGACCTATGGAGACTATAAGTGTGGCAGGTTCTGAAGAGAGTGGTGTGAAGTAAGAAAAAGGAGCAATATTCAGTACTTCTCCCTCTGTAACTATCCATGCAATAGGTCTAGGTATGACAGTACTTGCCATAAGATGGTAACGTTCTGAGGCAGTTTTCTCTTTGAAATCTATGACCATTTTTTTACTTGATAAACTCGACTACTTCATCAAAAGACAGTCTTAACTGTGATGACTGTTCGTTAATTCTGTATCCAAATGGTACGATGACGGCTACTTGGTATTTGCTTGTATCTAAACCTAAAACTTCTTCTACATTCTCTTTCTCAAATCCTTCAATAGGACAAGAGTCTATACCTATAAAAGCAGCAGCTGTCATCATATTTCCTAATGCAATGTAGCTTTGTTTGGATGTCCATGCGTAGATATTTTCATCAGAACTTAGTGTCTTTTCCAAGTGTTTGGCATAGATATCCATGTAAAAGTCTAGGGTTTCTTGAGGCATATCACGTCTTGTAAATCTCTTTTTAGGCATACCGCTCTCAACCTTGGCATTTTCTATACCTGCAAGTATGATGACCAGGTGAGAACAGGAAGTAATTTGAACCTGATTCCAGCAGAAAGGTCTAAGTTTTGCTTTTAATTCTTCATTAGTGATGACAAGAAATTTCCATGCTTCCATACCAAATGAAGAGGGTGATTTTCTTCCTGCCTCTAAAATGTAATGTATCTCTTCATCACTTATCTTTTTGTTTTCATCAAATACTTTACAAGCATGTCTGAAATCCATGGCTTTACTAAAATTATTTTGCATCGTTCATCCTTTTTCTTAATATTGTTATAGATTAGCTTATATGTCATAGTATGTCAAGATTTATCTTGAAAGATATAAATAGTATTCTAATGTAAATTATCCTATTATAAATAAAAAATAAGGAGAAAAGATGCGATATGTATGGATATTGATGATAATAGGTTCATTTTTACAGGCAGATAGTTTTACTTTGGCAAGTGATACGCTCAAAGGACAGATGAGTAAAGCCCAGGAGTTTGATGGCTTTGGATGTAGCGGACAAAATATCTCTCCAGAACTGCATTGGAGTCATGCACCAAAGGGTACAAAAAGTTTTGCTATCACAGTATATGATCCTGACGCACCAACAGGTAGCGGATGGTGGCATTGGCTAATAGTGAATATTCCTGCTGATACAAATAAGATAGTTGCGGATGCTTCGGCAAAAAATGCACTACCAAAAGGTGCATTGGAAACAACGACTGATTATGGTCATTCCGGGTTTGGTGGTGCATGTCCTCCACAGGGAGATAAAGCCCATCGCTATATATTTACGGTACATGCATTGGACGTTGAGAATTTACCTGTAAAGGTGGATACTAAGAGTGCAGTGGTAGGCTTTATGGTAAACAAACATACTATTCAAAAAGCATCTGTGATCTCTTATTATCAAAGAGATTAAGTTTTTATAGTTTCCGCTTCAATCCATTGAAGGTAGTGTAGATTCGCACCTTCTATGGGGATCATGATAATTTCCGGTACATCATAGGTATGCATATGTTCGATTTCTGTTTGAATCTTCACAAAGAGTGATCTTTTTGTTTTCATCTGAAGGAGTATTTCTTCAGACTTTATGACTTTCCCTTGCCAATGATACGCACTTTGTATGGTTGTAGATTGTACACAGGCAACAAGTTTCTTTTCCAAGAGTAGCTGCGTGATGGCATCGGCATTTTCTTTTGAATCTGTGGTGGTAGTAATGATACAGTAATCAGAGGCTTCCATTTTCTACCTTTTCTATAAAATCTTCTACACAGACTACAAGCATGTTGTACACATGTTCAAATCCCTCAAACCCATTAAAGAAGTAAGGATCAGGTACATCTTCTCCTTGAAAGTTTCCAAAGTCACCCATCAAATAAACATTGTCAAATCCAAAGGCTTCCAAATCGGCTTTGTTATGTTTGTCCATGGCCACAACATACTTAAAGAGTGAAATGTCCTCTTTTGTAATGGGACGTGATTGTTGTTGACTGATATCAACATTGTATTGATCAGCTATTTTAATAGAATATTCACAAGGAGCTTCACCTATGTGCCAGTCACTTGTCCCAGCAGAGTCTATAAAAACTTCAAGATTCTTTTTGTTGACTAGCTGCTCTGCAACACCATGGGCGAGAGGACTACGACAAATATTTCCCAAGCATACGAATAAAATACGATTCATAATTTTCCTTTTATATCTATAGTGTACAATAGCAAAAATATTACTATTCTTTGATAAAAATCATGGAAAAAAATGAAAGAACTATAAGTATGAAAATCAATGTGATCATAATCGATAAAAAAGGAAAAGATAACTTATATGCCGGTTTGATAGAGCATTATAAAAAGATAGCAAAACCATTTGCAAAAGTCGAAGTCATTGAAGTTTTTGATAAAGAGATAGCCAAAGCACAGGATATTTCACCTGAGGCTGCTCAAAAATCATACACAAGAGCATTAGAGAAATATTTGGATTCTGGTATAAATATAGCGTTAGATCCATCTTCTAAAGAAGTGGATAGTCATGAATTCGCAAATTTGCTTAAGGATAGCGTTCAGGTGAATCTCTTTATTGGCGGTGCATACGGCTTTGAGAGGGATTTTTTGACTAAATGTAATAATACAATATCATTTGGTAAAATAACGCTTTCACATAAACTGGTGAAAGTTGTATTGATGGAACAGATCTTTAGAGGGCTGACCATTAACAATAATCACCCATATCATAAATAGGAAAACCTTTGATGTTAACAGAAATAGAGTTAAACGATTTTCAAAATAAATTACTAGATAGAAGAGTACAGATAGAAAAAAACCTTAGAGGTACTACCCTTGAGTTAGAGGGAATGAGAGAACTTGAACTAAATGATGAAGGTGATTATGCTGCTGCATCTGCAGAAACTATTGTAGATAGTGCAATTTTGGTGCAACAGCGTAAAGAATTAAACGAAATTGAACTTGCTTTAGATAAAATAAAAGCAGGGTCTTTCGGTATATGTGAAATGTGTGAAGAGCCTATAGCAAAAGAACGTTTAGCAGTAAAGAACTTTGCACGTTTTTGTATCACATGTCGAGAGATCAACGAAAAAGAAACCAAATAGATTTTCTATTTTAAAGCAACAGATTACTCAAACTCTCTGATGAAGGGAATAGAGTGTTACATACATTTGATGCTTTACTCTATTTGCGTAGCTCACATCATAAGGGGATAAAATGAGACTTGCTCTGTATATTTTTGCTACTTTCGCACTGATGGCAATTGTTGCTGCGTTTACCTATACTGTTAATCCAGACCACTATACGATAGAGTTGATGGGGATTAATTTTAATTTTCCTGTAGCTGTCTGGATTATTTTGCCTATGCTAATTTTGCTCATCTTTACATTGGTACATATGTTCTTTTATGGCTTGAAGAATTATTTTATACTTAAAAAATGGCAGAAAGATGCAAATACTTTAGAAGATGCACTTTACTGGTCACTGGTCAATGAGCCAAAAGAACAAAAGTATGGGATAGATTTAATAGGAAACTCTGCATTACTTTTAGGAAAAGCATCTCTCAATATTTCTGATAATGTGGAGGGATTGACACCAAGACTTGCACGGGTTGTTAATATTATACAGAAGATCAAAAATGGTGACTATGTTGACTTTAAAGAAGAAAAAATGGCTAAAGTCTTCAATGCAGGAAATCCAATTTTAATACAAAACAGACTGAACCGTCTAGAATCTGATGATAAATTTGTTGCAGATGTACTGAAGTCTACCTCAGAATACTCTAAAATCGTACAGGCAGAAGCACTTGAGATCTTTGCTCGTAAAGAGAATTTCGTAAAAGCCCAAAAATATGCGAAAGTTTTTGATATTCAAAGCTTTTTTACTATGCTTGAAAGAGTTACTGCAGAAGATAATCTAGAGCTTACGCCTGAGATACTTACAGATTTTGTAAAAGCACTTGATCTTAGCTGTCAAGATTTTATTAAAATTGCTTCAGTAACTAAGAAATATTTTAATCCCGAAGAGAACCTGACACTTTTCAGAGGCTATCAACTTGAAAATTCTAAAGCACAAAATGCTTATCTTTATCTTCTGTTTGAATATGAGCTATTGGAACAGGTTGCACTCTATTTGAATGAACAAGAAGATCATGAATTTATAAAATTTAGAGCACTATGGGATTTAAAACAAGAACATACTAAATATAAATTAAAAGATATTATCGATATAAACTCTGTATGTAATGAAACTAGACTTTAGTAAACCGATCTACGCTTTAGCCCCTCTTGCGGGCTTTACAGATCTCCCTTTTCGTTCCGTTGTTAAGAAATTTGGTGTTGACCTAACCATTTCAGAGATGATAAGCTCTAATGCATTGGTCCATAACTCTAAGAAAACATATCGTATGCTGGAAAAGAGTCCTATAGAAGACCCATATGCCATCCAAATAGCGGGTTCTGACCTAGATGTCATTAAGCGTGCAGTAGAAATAATCAATGAAAGAGATGGTATTACGGCAATAGATCTCAATTGTGGCTGTCCCGCACCAAAAGTAGTGAACAATCTTCAGGGTTCATCTTTACTTACAGATCTGCCTCAAATGGCTAAAGTGATAGAAACGATTAAAAAATACTCTAACAAAGAATATACTTCAGTGAAGTTTCGTTTGGGTTTTAACGAAAAAAACCATGAAGAGATAGCACATATCTGCCAAGAATCTGGAGCAGACTACATCGCTGTACATGGAAGAACAAGAGCAGGTAGATACAAAGCGCCTGTAGATTATGATGCGATCGCAGAGGTAAAACAAGCCGTATCCATACCAGTCCTTGCTAACGGTGATATTGACTCTCCTGCAAAAGCGAAATGGGTACTGGAATATACAGGTGCAGACGGCGTGATGATTGGACGTGCAGCGATAGGAAAGCCATGGATATTTCAACAAATTAAAGAAGGCATGGAAGAACCAACCTCCGAACTCATCAAAGAAGTTGTTTTGGAACATTTTGATCAAATGATTAAACATTATGACAAGTATGGAGCGATCGTCTTCAGAAAAAACCTTCATTCCTACTCTAAAGCAGGATATCAAGGGGCTTCTGCATTTAGAAATGATGTGAATCGAATAGAAGATCCAAAAGAAATGAGAGCAGCTATAGAAGCATTTTTCTCACAGCCTCTTTTATATGAGGTTTGATGCATATCAAATCTCTTGGAGATCAATTAGACTATAATCTTTCAAAAAACAGGATTCTCTTATGACCTTTGTTCTTATTAAAACCATCCACCTTTTTGCAGCATTCATTTACGGTGGATTTCTCATTGTTGACAACCTCTTTTTAGTGCATATTAAGAAATCATATGATGTACAAGAACATAAACAGATCAGAGAGTCATTTATGAAATATGTCCGTAAAGTTGTACCACCCAGTCTACTCGTAGCAGTCATTACAGGACTTTATCTTATCACACAGGTGTTTGGCACTATTGATGAAGAGGGGATGAGCTCATTTCAAGTGATGCTGTCAATCAAGGCTTTCCTAGGCATATGGTTGGGAATAAGAGGTTTTGCTCAAGTTTATCTGGGTATTCAACCTTTGGTATTTAAAAGCCATGTCTTACCATTTACTTTTGTGGTGACTATACTCTTTTTATCTCAGTTTATGTATGTTTAAAACCTAAGTATCTTTACGTGATCTTTCTACAAGTATAGAGAGTACAAAACTACTAAATACAAAGCCTAAAAAGAGAAAGAATCCTACCTGTAAGTCAGTACCGTTAGACGTAATGACATTGACAGGTTCACTTTGTTTTACCAATTTTTTCAACTCATTTTCTATCATGCTGTCAAGTCCTAAATATGCCATAAATATGGAAACGACCATCACGTCCGCCATAGACCATTTTGTAGAACGTAATGCAAAGAAACGAACAATGCCATTGTTCCCTATAAAACTTCTGCTATAAAAGTATAGATACGTAGAGATAAGTTTTAAAGTCGGGAAAATGATACTGAACATCACTAACAGTACACCCACAAATATCATCTTGATCTCATCAGATTCCAACAATAATTGGACCAGGTCAGAGATGCTTTTGCTTTTGAAAAAAATGACTTGATCTGTAAAAGTAAGGGGTTTTTCGAGTATTATGAAGTAGAGTTTATTTATTTTAGCTTCAATATCTAGCATAGGCAGGAAAAGGCCAGCAATGAGTAAGGCAGTACTTGTCACAGAAAGTAAAAGTAGTGAAATAGATTTTAGTATGGTTCCTTGAAGTATGATAAGTATGATCAGAATAGCAGCCATTGATAAGATAGATATAGTGTAGAGATTCATCTCATCTGATTTTTGTTTAAGTTGTGTATCCAAAAGAGCACTGCATGTCTCAAAGTCGTTACATTCATAAACTTCAAGTATTTGATTGTATCCAGTCATATCAACGGGATCAATATTGGTTTTCATGAATTGATGAAGTTTGTCTTTCATGACCGCTTTAAGGATCTTTTGATTTGCAGGTTTTTCCAGTTCATTCATTACAGCATCAGTATATTGAGGTACTTTTGTTCGTAAGTTTCTAATATCGACAAGCTCATCGGTGATCATCTGTTTAGTATCACCATAGAGGCTCTCAAAAAAACCTCTTTTTCTTTCGTTTTTTCTTCGTACTGTTTTGTCTGCTTCAACAATGAGTGTATCTATAACGGTTTCCACATATTTTTTGATCTCTTCACGACTTGTTGAAGTAAAATCAAATTCATCAATTTTTTGATGAAAGACAGAGGAGATCTTATTTGTCCACACATTAGAGTTGAGTAGACCATACTGCAGACTGTGCAATTCTTCATAATCTACTTTTAAATATTTTGCTTCTTTACCTGTATCGAGAAGAAGTGTTATAGTATAAATCATTGAAGAGAGTAGTAGAGCACTTAAGATCATCAACCAATATGAAAATATTTTTTTAACGTTTTGTGTAATAAATGCCATTTCCCATACTTCCTACATTGATTTTAATTATTTTAGTTTTATATACTATGAGTATAGCTAAATTAGTGTAAACATTAAGAAAAATGTTATAATTCCAACTTAATTTTTGGAGTAGTGGAAATGTTTGTAGAACTTATACTGGTTGGTATCTTTATTGGTACGATGTCAGGCTTTTTTGGTATCGGTGGCGGTATGATTCTTGTACCTATACTTTTAGTACTTGGTTTTGACACTAAAGATGCCATCGGTATTTCCATTATTCAAATGGTATTTAGTTCTATTTACGGTTCATATCTGAACTTCAGAAAAGGCTCACTCGTCATCGGTGAAGGGATATTTGTAGGCTTTGGAGGCTTTGTGGGTGGATATATCGGCGGGTATGTTACACAGTATATCTCCGATATAGTCCTGCAGTTTCTCTTTCTTGGACTATTGATCTTTGCACTATTTAGACTTTTTTTCTCTAAACATCATGAGGATGATGGAAAGACTAAGACACTGAATAAAGCACTACTTTTCGGTATCGGTTTGGGGATTGGGGTATTCTCTATCACCCTTGGTATCGGAGGGTCTATTATACTTACTCCGCTTCTAGTAGGTTTATTGCATTATCCTATAAAAAAAGCGGTGAGTGCAGGGCTATTCTTTGTGGTCTTCTCTTCGGTAGCAGGAATGATAAGCCGGCTTAGTACCGGAACGATAGACTTTAATAATGGTTTGGTTGTGGCTTTAGCTTCATTAGTGGGTGTAGCATTGGGTATCTGGCTCAAAGACCACGTAACCTCCAAAAATCATAAGATAGCACTTTTAGCACTTTATATGTTTGCTTTGGTTATCTTGATAAAAAAAATGTGGTTTTAATACATAGGATATAAAGAATGAAAAATGATATGATAAAAGTATATGGTGCAAAAGAAAATAACTTAAAAAATATAGACATAA
>NZ_JBFENQ010000043.1:0-12181 GCF_041551015.1 Sulfurovum sp.
TGGGATGACCCTCGTATGCCAACAATTGCCGGATACAGAAGAAGAGGTTATACTCCAGAGTCTATTATAAACTTCTGTGATCAAATAGGTATAGCTAAAGCAAACTCAACGGTGGATGTTTCACAACTTGAGTTTTGTATCCGAGATGATCTAAATACAAAAGTGCCACGTGTGATGTGTGTGCTTGATCCACTAAAAGTAACCATTGAAAATTATGAGGGTGCAGAAGAGCTTGATGCTCCATACTACCCACATGATGTGCCTAAAGAGGGTTCAAGAAAGATACCTTTTTCAAAGGAGATTTATATTGAGCGTGATGACTTTATGGAGAACCCTCCAAAAGGTTACTACCGTCTTACACCAGATCAACCAGTGAGACTCAGACATGCTTATATCATCAATTGTAAGGAAGTGATCAAAGATGCTGATGGCAATATTATAGAGATAAAAGCAGAGTATCATCCAGATTCTAAAAGTGGCTCAGATACTAGCGGTATCAATGTTAAAAGTGCTATACAATGGGTAGATGCAAATGAGGCTAAAAGAGTTGAAGTAAGACTCTATGATAGACTCTTTAAAGATGAAGCTCCTGAAGGGTTGGAAGATATAAATCCAGACTCTTTAAAAGTGATAAAAAATGCTCTTATTGAGCCTGCTGTAATATCAGACAAACCTGATGAGAGATTCCAATTTGAAAGACAGGGGTATTTCTATGCCGATCCTATTGACTATACAGATGAAAACCCTGTGTTCAATAAAATTGTCGGCCTTAAAGACTCATGGACTAAAAAGACAAAAGCAGATGATAAAGCACCTAAGAGTGATCATAAACCTCAAGTAAAGAAAGTACAAATAGATGGTGAAGTAGCCCCTATGAATGAGCATGAACAGGTACTGTTTGATAAGTACACGGGTGAACTTAAACTAAACAGTGAAGTTGCTAATACTTTGGCGCGTGATGAGAAACTTTCCAGTTTTTATGAAGAGGCTCTGGCTGTACTTAACAGCCCTGTAGGTTTAGCAAACATTGTGGCAAATGAAGTAGCAAGAGAGTTAAAGGAAAAGCAGGTCAATGAACTCAAATTTAATGCTACACAAATATCTGATCTTGTTAAGATGATTGATGATGAAACCATTTCAAGTAAGATTGCAAAACAAGTATTTGAAGAAATGGTTAAAACAGGAGAAAATCCAAATCAAATAGTTGAAGCTAAAGGACTTGTGCAGATAAGTGATCCAGCGGTAATCTCACCGATTATCGATGAAGTCATCGCAAAAAATCCAGACAATGTAGAGAAGTTCAAGGCAGGTAATACCAACCTTTTAGGTTTCTTTGTCGGACAAGTATTAAAAGCCACAGGTGGCAAAGCCAACCCAAAAGTGGTGAATGAACTTGTGAGCGAAAAGCTAAAATAATGAACTAGCAAAACGGCTAGTTAAACAACCATTGTTTTCGCGTTCCACCTGCCGTTAGCTGGGATGCGCTCTGGCTAATAGGATGAAGTACCCTTTAATGATACAAGTATGCTATCAAGGATGAATATGAATAACGCAATAGACTTAACGATCAAACCACAATTTATTAAAAATTATATGAATGGATATCCCTTAATTTCAAAAGACACTATTGTGGATTGGAGTAACGTAAAAACAGAGGGAACGATAGTCAATCTTTTTGATGATAGAAAAAAGTTTATCGCTAAAGGCTATTACGGTATTCAAAACAAAGGGTACGGTTGGGTACTCACCTCTGAAAAAGAGGTAAACATAGATGTTAGATATTTTACAGATAAAATTAAAGCGGCTATCGAATACCGAAAAGACTTTTATAGTGACAAAAATACAACGGCCTTCAGAGTTTTTAACGGTGAAGGGGATGGTGTAGGCGGGTTAACTATAGATTATTTTGATGGTTTTTATTTGGTGACCTGGTATAGTCAGGGTATTTATGCATTTAAAGAAGATATTTTGGCTGCGCTCAAGTCTCAAGTAGAGTATAAAGGTATCTACCAGAAAAAGAGGTTTGATGCCAAAGGTCAATATCTTGATGATGCAGATGATTTTGTGTGTGGAAGAAGGGGTGAGTTTCCTCTGATCATAAAAGAGAATGGAGTGAATTTCGCCATATACTTGGATGATGGGCCTATGGTCGGTGTATTCTTAGATCAAAGAGATGTACGTAAAACGATTCGTGACAGTTATGCCAAAGGTAAAACAGTGCTCAATACTTTCTCTTACACAGGAGCATTTTCTGTGTTTGCTGCATTGGGTGGAGCAATAAAGACGACAAGTGTAGATTTAGCTAAAAGAAGTCGCAGTAAAACAGAGGAACAATTTAAGATCAATGGTATTGATATTGCGGCGCAAGATATTATTGTCGAGGATGTATTCAATTATTTTAAGTATGCAGTCAAAAAAGAGATATTGTTTGATATGGTGGTACTGGATCCGCCTAGTTTTGCAAGATCAAAAAAACATACCTTTTCAGTGGCAAAAGACTATGTTAAATTACTTAAAGAGGCTATACAGATTACAAACAAAGGCGGTGTCATTATTGCCTCTACAAATTATGCCAATTTTAACATAGCTAAATTCAAAGAGTTTATAGACAAAGCATTTAAAGAATTGGGCGGAAAGTACAAGATCGAACATACTTTTTCGTTACCCAAAGATTTCAAAGTGATGGATAAATTTAAAGAAGGGGACTATCTAAAAGTAGTGTTCATTAGAAAAGTATCATAAGTCCATATAATATTTGTGCTATGATATGATAAATTTTAGTTTTTCAAATAATTGTGTATTGTCTGAATATAGGGGAAAAGATGCAAAAAACAATCATTTTATTACTTTTGTTTTGCTTTTCACTACTCTATGGAAACGTACATCCAAAAGCAATAGACTTGTCTGTACCAAACTATGCGATAGGACAATCGTTACTTGAGTATGAAGATACGACTGCCTCTATGACACTACCTGAGGTACGCCAGCTCACTACTGATAATTTTAAACCTCAAAATAATACAGTTGCCAGTCATTCATTTACAAATTCAGCATTTTGGTATCAGTTTAAAGTACTAAATAAAGAAAACAGATCATTACCTAGATATATGTTCTTTGAGCCTGCCTGGATTGATTCCGTGAACATCACTGTTATATCTCCACATGGACAATTAAATACGTATCAGGGTGGGAATATCTATCCCTATTCAGAAAGAGAAATGGATCACTATTTAACCAATTTCAAGCATGATTTTGAACCGGGTATATCTACTGTGTATCTTCAAGTGAAAACACGGGACCCGTTTATCGTATCTCTCTCGATTCTTGAAGAGTCAGTATTTTTAGCAGAGCAGTCCAAGGAGTCACTCTATATAGGCTTAATTTATGGTGGTATTGCTGCTATGTTGTTATATAATCTGTTTCTCTTTTTTGGCATAAAGCAACGATATTATCTTTATTATGTATTGTATTTGGGTGCTTTTTTTGTCATGAATGCTTCTTATAACGGTTATACGTTTATGTTTTTGTTAGGGGACCATCCTGCAGTACAAAACTGGCTACAGTCGATCGCTATCTACGCTTTTTCAGTTACTGCACTTCTTTTTTCCAGTTCATTTTTGAATCTTAGCAAATATCATAAGAGACTTTATAAGATAACGTCATATTTGATCTTTCTCATTATTGTTATGGCATTGTTGTCAGCTTATATGGGTGGTTATCATTATCATGTGATGTACTCAATCATACTGGTAATGTTTGTGAGTATCTATATTTTTGCAATGGCTTTATTTTCCTGGTTAAGAGGTAATCGTTCAGCAAGATTTTTTCTTCTTGGTGCTGCCAGTGGACTCATAGGTGCTATCATTACAGCTTTAACAGTACTTTCATTTATTCCCTTTACCTATGTAACGTATAAGGCAAATGACTTTGGGATGTATATTGATATTATTTTATTATCTTTGGCACTTTCTGATCGTATGAAAATTACACTGGAAAAAAAGCTTATTGCAGAAAAAGCAGCTAAAACAGATATCATCACAGGACTCTTTAATCGTAGAGCTTACTATGAGATCTCTGAGATGGAGTATCAACGACTCATACGACACAAAAGAATTTTATCGGTGATGATGTTTGATATTGATCATTTTAAACATATTAATGATAATTACGGCCATAGTACTGGAGATAAGGTATTGAAGAGTGTAGGGAGTATTGTGAAAAACCTTATCAGAGAGCATGACTATGCTTTTAGAATGGGAGGTGATGAATTTTTAGTGTTATTGCCCGAAACAAATGATGAACAAGCTTCAATCCTAGCTGAACGCATAAGGAAAGCAATAGAAAATTACACTTTAGAAGAGAATCCAAAACTTGTGATTACTGCCAGTTTCGGTATTGCCCAATATACACAAAAAGATACCTGTATAGAAAAACTTACAAGACGTGCAGACGAAGCACTTTATCAGGCTAAAAAGGCTGGCAGAAACAGGATTGAAATCATAGATAGATTTGCTATAGTATAAGAAAAAAGTAAACGCTACAATGTACTATGCTGAAGCCAAATAATGATCCAATGTAAACTGCATATCTTCATCGAGGTCAAGATTATCTCTCATCCACTTTATGTAGCCTCTATCTGCATTTACGATTTCAGCTATCTCTCTGTCTTTGTATTTTCCAAATTTAAAGGTTTTCATGAGTACAGGTGTTTGGGTAAGCTCAGCCAATTTTTGCATAGGGTTAACACCAGCAAAGTTTTCTTGTATGAGACGTACCAGTTTTGATAGAAGCAGTTTCATCACAAGAACATCACCTATGGCATCATGCGCTTTGATCGTGATATTTAGTTTTTGCGCCTCTGCTTTTTCAACTTGATAGAGTTCAAGAGCATAGCGTAGATACTGAAGCCTATGGTTAGGACTCTCTGGAAGCAGGTGCTTGGCACAGCGCAAAGTATCTATAAGTGTATAGTTGTTTTGGAATCCTTCTTTTTCTAACATTGACAAGTCAAAAGAGATATTATGCGCAATGAGGTAGTTCTCTTTTTGATTGTATTGCAGTATTTTTAATGCAAAGTCTGTTTCGTCATAAAGCCCTTTGTCAGCTATATGCTCAGGCGTGATATTATGTACTTCCATCGCTTCAATGCTTATAGGTACAGGCGCCAGACACAGCTCATCAAAAACTTCGATCTCATCCTTACTGTGCACGATCATAGCACCTACCTGTATAATGCGGTCTTGTTCTTGATTCCCTGTGGTTTCTGTATCGAAAAGTACATATTTTGCCATGATTTATCCTTAAATATATTCAGATAGATAGTATCGTATTTTATCTAACAACCCCAACCCTAAATGACAAATGGTATAATGCTACATAATATTATGAACCGTCTGTTTAGTATCAGAATAAATGGGTTCAATTACAGGAAACACAATGGCTAAACACTTTACCTCTATCATCTCTAGTGGATTTGGAAAATTTGCTTCAAAAGAATTCCCGTCAGGAGTGCAAAAATTTATTAATTCAGGCTATGTAAAACTCATGGGGCTTGACATGAGTGAGTTTAAAGAGCCTGGTGCCTATCCAACACTCAATAAACTTTTTACAAGAGCGTTTGAAACACCCAGAGCTTTACCTGAAGATAAAGATGCACTTATCTCTGGTGTGGATGCACTTATTACGGATGCTGGAAAAATCAAAGAGGGTAAAGCCTACCAGATTAAAGGTATGAGCTATAGTATTGAAGAGCTTTTTGGAGAATATCATAAAGAAGCAGTAGCTAAAGTAGAAGGAGGAGAGTTTATTAATTTTTATCTTTCTCCTAAAGATTATCACCGTTACCATATGCCTATGCGTCTTAAAGTGAAGTCACTGACTCATATTCCCGGTAAACATTACCCAGTAAACTTTCCATTGTTACGTAATAAAGTGGACCTGTTCATTGAAAATGAGAGAGTAGTGATAGAGTGTGAAGATGAGAAGGGTAGAACACAGGTTCTGGTTCTTGTAGCCGCACTGAATGTGGGTCAAATGGTCGTTACTTTTGAAGAAAAAGTAAGAACGAACTCTGAGATAAGAGAACCTGTTCATTATGTGTATGAAGATCTATGGGTGGAAAGAGGGGAATTTTATGGCTGGTTTGAGATGGGCTCTACTATCTTGACCTTTTCAGAAAAAGGTAGTATATTCCCGGAAGTTGCTATCAATCAAAAAGTACAATTTAGCGATATTTTAGGTAAAGTACTATAGAAGATTATAAATAAAAGGAACATAGTATGCAAATTAAAGAGATAGAAGAGTATGCACAGGTTCGTGCGAAAGCAAGAGCTTACCTTTGTTATATCATAGGAAGACATATTTCTCAAACTATTATAAATGGTGATGTTTCTACGGTACTTGCAAAGTTAGAACCGCTTAATGAGAGTATCACTAATGCAGAAGCGATCTATGCACTTGACGGTAAAGGTATACAGATCACTGAAAATATCTCTAAGGATAAAAAGATTAGAGGGATTGGTAAAGGTGAGGACAGAAGTGATAGGGCTTATTATTACAAAACGCAAAGAGAGCATCGTTGTACCCTAACGGAACCCTATCCATCGAATGTGAGTAATACGATGGTTGTCACTGCATCATTTCCTATCGTAGATGAAAAAGATAATTTGATCAGTATTATTTGTGTAGATATCACTTTGGCAAATATTTTACGTATGGTGCACCCAAGCTCTATTGACTCATTTTCCGGAACATTAAGTAAAATTGCATATACGGCTTTCTCTTTAGCACTTGCAGGTGTTTCTCTTTTACTCTTTGTCAAAGGTATTAGTGCATTTTTACATTTTGGAATTGATTTTGCTGCCCTAGATATCAATGAAATGTTTAAAGCAACGATTCTTTTGACCCTCTCTCTGGCTATTTTTGATCTGGTAAAAGCGATATTTGAGGAAGAGGTTTTGGGTAAAGAGAAAAGAGAGGGTGCAGGTGAGGGACACCAGACCATGATACGCTTTTTAGGTTCTATCATTATTGCGCTATCCATTGAAGCCTTGATGCTTGTATTTAAGTTTGCACTTACAGATCCAGCTCAGCTTGAGTATGCCGTATATCTTATTTCTGGTGTCGCACTACTTTTAGTGAGTCTTTCTGTTTATGTTAAGTTTAACCAATCATTAACTAAAAATAGAGAGAAGAATAAATAGTGGATAAAAAACTGATCATTTTTGATATGGATGGTACCCTGGTCAACTCTTCGTTGACCATAGCCAATGCTATCAATTATGTACGTAAAAACCTGGGTTTCGAACCTATGGAACAAGAGTATATTTTAAGATTGGTGAATGACCATACGATTAATCCTGCACAAACCTTTTACCATGCAAAAGTATTTGACAGGGACCATGAAAAATGGTTTTCAGAGTACTATACGAAAAACCATGAGAATGAATTGGTACTGTATGATGGTATTAAAGAATTGCTTGAAAGTCTTAAGAACAAGGGACACGATTTGGCAGTAGCAACCAATGCTTATAGAGGTTCAACGATAGAATCACTTACACACTTAGAGGTCTATGAGCATTTTGATACAATTGTCTGTTATGATGATGTTAATGAAGGAAAGCCTCATCCAGCGATGCTTCACAAGATATTGGATGAGTTGAAACATAGTAGTCATCAGGCACTTTTTATTGGAGATGGTCCACGTGATGAGATAGCAAGTAAAAGAGCAGAGATAGACTATATTATGGTAGACTGGGGTTTTACAGACCATACAGATGCTGTAAGTAGTGTCGATGAGCTGCATAACTTACTGCTAAGTTGAACAATCTAATTTTACCAATATCTTTATTCTTTAGAGATCTTACTTTTTAAAAACAGTATCAATGCAACCATGAGTGCAATACCCGATACGATCAGAAAAAGTCCTTGAATCCCATATATGTGTACAACAGGCTCCAAGAGCAACGGAGAAGAAAACTGTCCTAGAAAGAAACTTGATGCAAGTACGCCTGAAGCCTTTCCCCTTTTGTGGGCCGGTACTTTCGCAAGAAACCATGAATTGGTATTGACAAGAATCAGGCCAAATCCGATACCTATAAATGCTGTACTGTAAAAGAGTTGTGCAATGGAATGGGCTTGAGAAATAATGAACAGACCTATCCCAAAAAAAATAAACGTAATAATATAGATATGGACATAGGAAAACCTTGCTTTGAGCTTGGCATACTGTCTGGATGTGAGTGCATTGAAAAGCATCGCGGTAGCAATGACTAACCCTATGGTACTTGGCTTTCCATGTAAAGTCTCTATAATGAGATAAGGTAATTGTGTAGGTAGCATATAAAAAAGTACCATTGCAAAAAAAGCAGTCAGGTAAATAGGCCAGAGTTTGGTTTCAATTTCACTTTTACTTTCGACATGGGTATGTTTCTCAGGTTCATAGAGAGAGGTAACCAATAGAGGAAGAAAGAACAGAGGTAAGATATAAATAGCAAAAGGGTATGACCAATGAAGTTGAGCCAGTAGACCACCCGCTGTAATGAATACTATCCCTCCCATAGCTACGGCCATCCCCTGAATAGACATAAATTTATGTCGTGCTATTTCATCAAGATAATCACCTATGAGTGCAGTAGAACTGGTCATGAGTAACGCAACAGCTATGCCTAGAACCGCTCGGCCGATAAGAATAGCATAGAAGTTCTCAAGATAAAATCCTGAGCTTCCGCCTAATACAAAGAGAATGATCCCTGTATAAAGCGGTCTTAACCTGCCAAATTTATCTACAATGATCCCAGCTATTGGGGCAAAAAGTGCAATGATGATGGAAGGAATTGTTAACATCAGCTTTGAAAGAAATTCGATATGAGGGATATGACTGAATGTTGTACTGATGAGGGGAAGAGAAGAAACGACAGTGATACCGGACATCACACCCATCGTTGCAATCAGCAATAGTGAGATCTGTATCTTTTTGTTTAGTGTTTTAGACATGAGAAGCTTTATAGATAAATTAACAGTTAAAATCGATTATACCTTCTTTTTCATGTTGAGGTATTGAGTTGATAGCGTAATATAATTCAGATTTTGCTATATTACACAAAAAATGTGAAGAGGATATCAGATGTCAAAAACTCTCCTAACCGATCTCTTTTCTATACTCCTTATAGGGGTATCTTTCCTGGTGCCATCTCTCTATCATGAGGCGCTGCTATTTACAGGACTTTTTGCATTCTCTGGGGCCATTACAAACCAACTTGCTATTCATATGTTATTTGAAAAGGTTCCCTTTCTTTATGGTTCAGGCGTGATAGAAAAAAACTTTACTGCGTTTAAAGCATCAATCCGTGAGATGATCATGAAACAGTTCTTTACCAAAGAGCAGCTGGGAGACTTTTTTGCAAAGGAAGAAGAGAAGATAGATCTGACCCCTTTAGTGGAAGGTACTGACTTTTCTCCTGCTTTTGATGCACTCTCTAAAACTGTAATGGAGTCGAAATTCGGTGGGGCTAT
This sequence comes from Sulfurovum sp., assembly GCF_041551015.1. Taxonomy (GTDB): domain Bacteria; phylum Campylobacterota; class Campylobacteria; order Campylobacterales; family Sulfurovaceae; genus Sulfurovum. Next base: position 9,514 of record NZ_JBFENQ010000043.1, read on the forward strand.
TGCAATGTTTGGTGGTGAAGAAGCATTAGAAGGATTACGTGATCCTTTTTCTCGTAAGCTCAAGAGTGCTGTTAGCTCCATCGTTTCTTCTTCTGCTTTTAAAGCACAACTTGACCATCAGATACAAAGCTCAGCTTTGAGTGAAGATATGATCGCTTCAGTTGAAGCACTCATTACAAGAAGGTTGGATGAACTGACACCTAAAATGGTTAAAGAATTAGTACAAGATCTGATCAAGGAACATTTAGGATGGCTTGTTGTGTGGGGTGGTGTTTTCGGTGGCCTTATAGGACTGGTATCCTCATCATTGATTTAAGATGTTATATGTTCCAGTTTATAATTGATTAATGGAAAAAGAGTATAATATTTTTTAACATAAATTCTCCGGAGACACCATTTGCATTTCATAAAGATACTATTGACTACACTTACGCTTATTTCTATGGCAAATGCCAAAAATTATTTTAAAACACATGATGATATGTGTGATGGTACCAAAACAAAGCAATGCACAAACGATTTTAACAGTGTACGAAATCTTCAAATTGCTTTAAATAGAGATAAAAACATCAAAGCGAATCTCAAGATTGATGGCAGATGGGGTGAGAAGACAAAAGAAGCTGTTATCACTTTTCAAAAATTTTATGGATTGACACATACGGATGGATGGGTAGGTAAAGAAACCAAAACTAAACTCGATAAAATTTCAAAAAATATTAAATTCCCTAAAGATAAAAAAGTCAAACATGTAAGACTCATGAAGTATAACTCTTATACGGATTTTAGAAAACACACCAATCTTAGAAAAAGTTACAGTGTTTACGAAGATAAAAAATTGCTCAGTCAAGCAAATGGAAAAAATACAAAATTAAAAGTAGATATCTCCGAACAAAGAGTAAGACTCTATGTAAATGGTAAAGTGGCACTGTGTGCTCCTTGTACAACAGGAGCCAAAAGAAAGCTTGAGCCAAATACAGGGATCATTCGAAATCAAAGTACACCAAAAGGAACATTTTGCATCAAGGAAAAGATAGCAGATAAACGTTCTACCATCTTTGGTAAAATGTATCGAGGCAAGAAGTTAGTGTACAAAGGTGACAGAAGAAAATATAAAGGTAAAAAAGCCAAATATGTAGGTGCATCACTTAAAAACTGGATGCGGCTTACAAGTGGAGGTATTGGCCTTCATGCAAGTAAATATGTAAAACGATATCCAGGAAGTAATGGATGTATCCGACTTCCTTATAAGGTTTCAAAAACCATTTTTAAAAATGTACGTAAAGGTACACCGGTCAGTATTGAAAACTGATCTCTAGTGGGATAAGCGTGAAAGCTACGCTTAAAAGTCTTCATCTGTCATAGACTACTTTTCTTTTTAGCCACCATAGACGTTTTCATCGTTTTGTATCCTTGGTAGTCCTCATCCCAAAATTCAGGTAGATGTAAAAGTTCACACCTGTTGTTAAAAGTGGCTTCAAGTTCACCTTCATTAAGAAGAAAAGCTGGATTGGAAGTGGTACGCTCATTGTCAGGATGATGTAAAAAAGTTTCTATAAGGATGATACCGTTGGGTTTAAGTGCCTCTATCATCTGAGGAAAGAGTCTACGCTCTAAGAAATAAGTACACACTATAAGGTCATACTTTTCTTTTGGGAGGGCATAGGTATCAAAATCAACTTCTTTTGCATGGATATGAGGAATGTTCTGAAGCTGTTCTATAGCAACAGAAGAGATATCAAGTGCATCAACTTCAAATCCTTTGGAAGCTAGATATTTACTATGTCTTCCCATACCGCAAGCAATGTCGAGTGCTTGTTGCCCTGGAGCCAGTGAAGCATAGTCACTGACGAGTTTGATGGGTTCATCAGGCATTGGATTGTTTTGATATTTTTCATTCCAGCGTTCTTTGTCTTCTTGTGCCATAGATTACCTTTTTCTTTGAAGTCTCTTTTGGTATTATTCTATCAAAATAATGAAGAAATTTATATGACACATACTAAAATTTTTAGCAGGGAGAAAAAATGTCAGATCGTAATACACTAACCTTTATATCATGGAACGTGAATGGTATTAGAGCCGTAGAGAAGAAGCAGGCACTCAAGTGGATAGATGAAGAAGATGTGGACTTTTTGGGTCTGCAGGAGATTAAAGCGGAGGCAGACCAGATCCCTGAGAGTATCTTTGACAGAGAATATAAATTTCAAAGTATTAATTCGTCATCAAACAAAGGACAGTCAGGAGTAGCACTCTATACAGATATAAAGGGTGAAGCATTTTGTTGTTCACATGTTGATATCTTGGATGAGGGACGCATCAATGAATACCACTTTGGAGATATCGCATACTTTAATGTCTATTTTCCCAATGGACAACGCAGTGACGAACGTTTGGTCTATAAAATGGAGTTCTATGATCGTTTTTTGAATCATATCAATACATTAAGAGAAGAGGGTAAGTCTATCGTAGTATGTGGTGATGTCAACACAGCTCATCATCCCATAGACCTTGCACGTCCAAAAGCAAACGAAAAAACTTCAGGTTTTTTACCTATGGAACGTGAATGGCAGGATAAACTTCTGGCGTCAGGGTTTATAGATACGTTCAGACATGTACATGGTGACGTAGAAGAACGTTACAGTTGGTGGTCTTACAGGGCATCAGCAAGAAA
>NZ_JBFENQ010000044.1:0-12104 GCF_041551015.1 Sulfurovum sp.
ATGTTAGAGAACAGAGATCATACGGTCATTGTACTTATGGGACTTACCCGTATCAAAGAGATAGTCCAAAAGGCTAAAACATTGGACATAGACATGGACACACCCTGTGCCATTGTTTCCAATGCAAGTAGAAAAAATCAGAGTGTTCTCACTACTACACTTGAGAAGCTTGAAGAAGTTTCCCTTGGGGCTTTAAGACCTTCTATACTGGTCTTTGGAAATGTCATACACTATACAAACCAACTAAAAGAGAGTCAAAAATGAGCATTTTAGAAAAAGCCTTAGAGTCAAGAAGTAAAAAAATAAATAAAGTAGAAACGACCAAAGCACTTAAACTTCCTATGGATGTACATGCCAAACTTGTAGAAATAGCTGCAGCTGGGTATGAAGGTTTAGCTGCCGAAGACAGTGCTTACTTTTTGAAATGTTTTGGTCTTTTTGATAAAGGTGAAGACTTTATGCTTCGTATACGTGTTCCTGCTGGACAACTTAACTACGAACAAGCTTTATGCATCGGTGAAATGGCTAAAAAGTATGGTAATGATTATATAGACATCACAACACGTATGCAAATTGAACTTCGCTATTTGCAGATATCAGATATCGCTAAGGTATTGGCAGAACTCAAAGAAGTTGGTATTTCTACTTTCCAAACAGGCGTAGATAACCCTCGTAACATCGTAACTGATCCCCTAGATGGTATAGCGTATGACAATATTATTGAGACTATGCCTATCATTAATGAAATGCAAAAGGTATTTATAGAAGATCCAGAGTGGATCTCTGTGCTACCTCGTAAATTTAATACCGGCATACTGGGTTCACTTTCTAACTCCTGTAACATTTTTGGACATGACTGCTGTTTTGTGTTAGCACAAAAAGATGGCATATTTGGGTTTAATGTCTACTTGGGTGCAAGAGTTGGTGTACAGGCACAAGATGCAAATCTTTTTGTAAATATAGATGAAGTGCCTCTCTTTTTTAAATCACTCTTAATCGTGTTTAAAAACTACGGTTACAGAGACAACCGTAACAAAAACCGTTTGGTATTTTTGCTTAACGATGTAGGCATCGATAACTTCATAGAAGCTGTACAAAAAGAAGCTGATTGTCCATTTACAACAGCCGGTACAACTATGGTACAATCTCAGTCTATAGCCTTAGGTGCAAATAAAGTACTTGGACGTAACGGAAAATTTGCATATAAACTCATCGTACCTTCTGGTATCTTTACGGGTACTGACATGATGGCTACTGCCGGACTTGCAAAAGAGTTCGGTACGGGGGATGTAAGACTTACCTATGATCAAAATATCTATATCGTGAATCTTCAAAAAGAGTCACTCCCTACTTTTGAGTCTACCCAACTCATCACAAACTATGCAAAGTTCAATAACCTCTATTTTAATGACATGATAGCATGTGCAGGAACTGCCACATGTACTTTTGGTGTCATTCCCAATAAACCTGATGCCATAGAAATGGCACACTTTTTAAGTTCAGAAGTAGCCATAGAAAATGCAAATGTACGTATGAACTGGTCTGCCTGTCCTAAAGGGTGTGGTGTACATGGTATCGCTGATATTGGATTTGAAGGATGTAAGGCCAAAGATGATGAAGGTAACCGTGTAGATGGTGTACACATCTTCCTAGGAGGTAAGATCACACGTGCAGCAAAAGAAGCCCATACCTTACACAAATCCTTACCTATCACTGAAGCAAAACACCATGTAAAATATCTGCTTAAAACCTATGCCGCACAAAAACTCAGAAGTGAGACATATGAAGCATTTGATGACAGATATTTGAGTGCAAACTACAGCTTTCAAGCCCTTGGTTTTTATACGAAAATAAACTATATACTCAATGAAAAATTGGGTTTAGATGTAGTATTTGAACTTGATACTGAGCCAAAAACATCTAAAATAGAGGAGTTTGAACTGTTTCATTTTGGTCTTAAACTTTTTAAACTCCTCACAGGGGAGAAACGTTATGAAGCGGTAGAGAACTTTGCACCAGTACTGTTAAAACCAAAAAAAATCAAAAGAGATGAAGTGAGTAAAATGAATCCAAAAGTACCTGCAAAGCTAAGTGAAATTATCTATAACATGACACACCAGGAGAAAAAAGAAAGAGCACAAGTTTTTTCAGAACTTCTTGTGGCGCTTAAAGAAGTATAACATGGTAGCGCCACTAAGTAAATATACCCCTTTAGAGAACTTCATCGAGCATAAAACCAACACAGGTATGCAGTGTGGAAACTACAGTATAGATTTGCCAGAACTTCGTGATGAGGAACAGTACCGTTTTCACTTTGATGCCACTGCCTGTGTAGGGTGTCACTGTTGTGAAGTAGCTTGCAATGAACAAAATGCAAACCCCGATGAGATAAAATGGAGAAGAGTCGGAGAGATGGAAATGGGTGAATTCCCTGATACATTACAACTGTTTAACTCCATGAGCTGTAACCACTGTATAGAGCCAGAGTGTCTCATAGGCTGTCCTACAGAGTCTTACATCAAATTTGACAATGGTATCGTATGGCATGATGACCCATCATGCATCGGCTGTCAGTACTGTACATGGAACTGTCCCTATGAAGTGCCAACTTTTAATGCCGACAGAGGTATCGTAACTAAGTGTCATATGTGTGCCGATAAACTCGAGGCAGGACAAAGTCCTGCCTGTGTTCAAGCCTGTCCAAGTAATGCCATAGAAATAGAAGTCTTTAATGTCAAAGAGTGGTTAGACACAGATATGAAAAAAGAAGGCGTAGCACCTCACTTACCGGATATAGAGATCACTAAACCCACAACACGGTACACACTACCTGAATTAAAAGAGGGAGAGGAACTACGTATTGCAGATGAGCATTTACTCAAACCTGCACACCCTGAACTTCCACTTGTCTTTATGACAGTACTTACACAGGTTTCCTTAGGTGCATTTTTAGCGCTCTTTTTAGGAGAATTACTCTTCTTTTTAGGATTTAATCTGCCTAAACCAACACTGGTTATGGCTGCCCTTGCTTTTGTGCCCGCAGCCATAGGTTTACCGCTCTCAGCACTGCACCTTGGTCGTCCTATCAAAGCAATGTCTGCAATGAAAAACTGGAGAACCTCATGGCTTTCCCGTGAAGCCATAGCTTTGGGTGTTTTTACAGGCTTGGCTTCAGTCGTTGCAGGATTGTACTTTTTAGAGATCAAAGGTTTTGGTCTACTCTTGCTTGAAGCTGTTACGTTAACTGTATGTATCTATGGTATCTATGCACAATCGATGATCTATCGTATCAAAGCACGTCCAGCATGGAACAGAAAGTCAACTACGAAACGTTTCTTTGGTTCAAGCTATGTAGGTTTTTTACTTATTGCAACTGTATTACTCATTTCAAATGGCCAAGAAGGTGCAATGGTACTGTTAGCGATCACCCTGCTCGCTGGAATGGGACAAACTTTAGTCATCCTTGAAGAAATCATGTTCTACCGACATTTAGATACAGAAGACCCACTCTACTACCAATACAACAGAAGCCGTATACTGCTTCAAGAACATTTTGGTACGGTAAAGAAATTTAGAGTCTACTCTTTGAGATTGTTTGCTTTAGCTTTGCCGCTCTTGGCTATTTTGTTTACAGCAAGTGGATTAATGAGTTTGGCTGTAGGGACATTGATCGTTGCAACCATCGGTGCATTCATAAGTGAACTGGCTGGAAGATACCTCTTCTATAGAACAGTTGTACCTTTGGGACTGGCAGGGAACTTCTTTGCCGGGAATCAGAGACATTAGGAGGAAAATAAAATGAGTATCATAAATAAAATAAAAGACTTTCTAGGCACAGACATCAAAGAAAACAAATATGCTCTGGTAGATGACCCCATCTTTGGGAAAGTGGCCAAAGACAAAGCACCAGATAAATGGGTACGTACAACTTGTGGCTACTGTGGTGTAGGATGCGGTATGTATGTAGGGGTTAAAAATGGTAAAGGTGTCTATTCTAAAGGTGACCCACTGCACCCGGTCAATATGGGAACACTTTGTCCAAAAGGGCTAAGTGAACACAAAATGATAGAAGCAGATACACGTATACCCTCTCCTATGCTACGTAAAAATGACAAGCTTGTACCTGTCTCCTGGGAAGAGGCATTTCAAAATACTTCAGATGCATTCAAACGTATTCAAGCAGAGCACGGTAAAGATTCCGTTGCTATTATCTCTACTGGTCAATTACTGACCGAAGGTTTTTATGCTTTAGGTAAATTTGTCCGATTAGGACTTGAAGTAAGTCATTTTGACAGTAACACAACACTTTGTATGGGTTCTGTTGTCATGAGTCACAAACAGACTTTTGGGAGCGATGGTCCAGTTGGGTGTAATGAAGATTTTGAAAAAGCGGATGTCATACTGCTTGTGGGTGCAAATATTGCAGACAATCAACCTATCTTAAAACTTCACATCGCTAAAAATGAATCTGTTACAGGGAAAAAGCCTACTATCATCGTAGTTGACCCAAGAAAAACCAAAACTGCACAAATGGCAGATATTTTTGTACCTCTAAACCCTCGCTCTGACTTGGCTTTATTTAATGGACTGTGTTACATCATTATGGAGCAAGGATGGGAAAATGAAAAGTTTATTAAAGAACGGACCAATGGTTATATAGAGTTCAAAAAACATATTATGACTAACTATTCTCCACAAAAAGTATCCCAGATCACAGGGTTAGAAGTCAAAGAACTTTATAACCTGGCTAAAATCTATGCATCTGCTGATTCTGCTATGACTGCTTGGACAATGGGTGTAAATCAAAGTAGTATAGGTACAGATACTATCTCTGCTATCTCCAACCTTTCACTTATTACAGGTAACCTTGGACGTGAAGGGGCAGCTCCTATGTCCATTACCGGTCAATGTAATGCGATGGGATCCAGAGAATTTGGATTTACATCCTCCATCCCTGGATATAGAAATTATTCTAATCAAAGCGATAGAGAAGAGTTTGCTAAAATTATTAATGTGCCCAGTGAACTCATCCCTACTGAACGCGGCTATGCCTATCCTCAAATTATCGATGCCATTAATCGTGGAGAGATAAAAGCATTATGGATCGTAGGAACCAATCCGCTAGTTAGCTTTCCTGATCAAAACAATTTACGTAAAGCCTTTGAAAAACTTGATATTCTTGTTGTACAAGATGCTTTTATGTCTGATACAGCACAGATAGCTGATGTCATTTTTTCCGCAGCTACATGGTCTGAAAAAGAAGGCTCGTATACAAATTTAGAGCGTCGGTGTAACTATGCCCCCAAAGCTGTCGAACCTTTAGGTGAAGCTAAATCTGACTTCTACATCGTAAAAGAGTTTTCAAATTACTTTGAGGGAAAACATGAGTTACTTTTTAAAGACCTACACTCTCCTAGAGATACATTTGAAGAGATAAAACGTGTGAGCCAAGGACGACTCTGTGACTACTCCAATATGAGTTATGAGCGCATGCAGGAGCTAGGAGGAATTCAGTGGCCATGTAATGATAAAGCACCAAATGGTACTAAACGTCTCTACACAGATGATATGTCATGCAATACGCCTAACGGAAAAGCCAATTTACTACCTGTAGATTGGGTACCTCTACCTGAGACAGCAGGCAAAGGGTTACCATTCATACTCAATACAGGACGTACAGTAGAACAGTTTCATACGCGTACCAAAACAGGAAACATAGGCATACTTAATGCCCTGGCTCCAGAAGCATGGGTAGACTTAAACCCTAAAGATGCTTTAAAGTTACAAGTAAAAAGCGGAGATCGCATTAGCATATCCGGCGTACGTGGACAAGTTGACGATATTATTGTAAAGGTGAGTGCTTCTGTTAAAGAAGGAAATATCTTTGTACCTTTCCATTACAACTCTCAACTCATTAACCTTGTTACTCTTCCAGAGTTTGATGCCATATCATTTGAACCGAACTTCAAGCAATGTGCTGTGCAACTTCATTCTAAAACCGTACCTGAAGGTATAGTCTATGAAGAAGTAGGTATATCTGGATATTTAGAAGGGATAAAAGGATATAAAGAAGAAGTGTTTAGTGAGAAAAAAGTTGAAAATATTTCAAAGTAGGCGCTTTTTCATTATTAAAAGACTTCTTAAATTTTTTCCTTATATACCCTAAAACCTTATAAAGTTATATATTTTATAAGGTTGTTCAAATAGAATATTTTGTTCCTATAACGTTTATCGTGAGCAATAGATTCCGCTTGCGGTAAACTATTGCGCTCCTCTTACTTGTTATGTCTTTATAGTGCCTGAACGAACCAAGTAAAAGTTACTTGGAAAGGTAAAAGCTACATTAATCCGAAGCGATCTTGGGTCATGTTATCAGGATGATAATGTTTAATATATTTTAATTCGCTTATATTAAATTTTACCATATTCTTTAAGACCAAGAGCCTCTATTTATAGATTAAGCAGACTTATTAGGTGTTGATAAACATTATTGACAGAAGTCATGATGTCTCTTTAATCATTTTAGTATACTTTGTGTATGATAGTTGAAATAAAAATAAATACAGACAAGTTAAATTGGCGAGAACGTCTTAAGGTAGAATTAACTCCCTATGAATACTTACAAAACATAGAAAACATGCATTTTAGCGTGATTGGTGATAATGATAGGGCTTACCTTGAAAACGCTGGTATTTATAATCACGAGGCTGAAGATGAGATGTTTGCTCTTAGACTTAGGTTTAATGCCGGTCGTATTTCACCTGAACAACTTTTACTTCTGGCAAAGATTGTCAAGCGTTATGATTTAGATATTATCTTAACTGCGCGCGCTCAGATGCAACTTCATGGGCTTGACTCAAGTACTGTTTTATCGGCATGGAAAGAACTCAATGAAAACGGTATTTCAACGTGGCAGACCCTTGGAGACAATGTACGAAACATTGTTACAGATGTGTATGATGGGGTAGGAAAATATGCAGAGATAGAGGTATATCCATATATCCAGCAGATGCAAGAATATATCTTGAATAAACCAAGATTTATAGGCTTGCTTCCTAGAAGAATCTCTGTTGGTATTAGTGGAAACAGGGCAAACCTGAATTCATTTTTTGCGAACGATCTGTTTTTTGCCTTAGCTGAAAAAGATGAGGTCAAAGGGTTTAATGTTTACCTTGGGGGTAAAAACTCCGAGTTGGCTCAAGACGCGAATGTTTTTTTAAACCCAACTCAGATTGTAGAGTACTTTATAGCGGTTATTGAGTCCTTTCACCTTCATGGTTTAAGAGGTACAAGATCTAAAACGAGGCTATTTCATTGGATAGAAAAGGAGGGTATGGAGGGTGTCAAAAAACATATAGATAAAGAACATAGCTTGCAGTATCAAACAGCAGGAATCTTGTTATTGCAAAGGTATGATAAAACGACTCCCACACGTTTAAAAGATAACTCTTTTGTTTATGTGTATTATACAGATTTTGCACGAGTCAGTGCAGATACCTTTATAAAGCTTTCAAAATTTGCTAGTGAACATAAAGCGGAGGTTCGTTTAGGTATTGATCAGCATATTTATATTTTAGGACTTCAAAATCCGGTTAGTCCTTTTGAAAATTCTCATACGACTTCAACGATTTCAGCTTGTGCGGGAAATGAGCATTGTAATTTTTCCTTTTGGCATGTAAAAGACGATACACGCTATCTTCCACTAGAGCTAATACAAAAACACAAGATAATACTTGGTTTTTCTGGATGTATAAAAGGATGTGGAAAACATCAACATTGTGATATTGGTTTAATAGGTATGCAAACAAGCTCTTATGGGCATCCACAGGAAGCTGCAAGGATTTATCTTGGAGGTGAGCATACTTTTGGTCTTAGTGTAGCTAGATATTTAAATATTTTAGTCCCTAAAGATGCCCTGCATGACTTTTTAAAAGTGATTATTACGGAGTTTGAACACAGTATTTATAAAGACTTTGAAGTCTTTAGTAAAGAGGTCTTAAATACCTATAGTGCAGACTTTTTATGCTTATGGTTTTTAGCTAAGCTAAGCACTAAAACTAAGATCTTTCTTCAAAAAAATGAAGAAGTTTTTGAAGATGTGTGCAGTCAAGGCGAAAGAGAGATTCTATGCAAATACTTTAATACCCTTATTCTGGATAAAAACTTCAAGTGCTCAAGTGAAATTTCTAGACTTAGTAAGGGCTTATGGAAAGAAGAACCTGAAGTGTAAGAATAAATATTATTTTCGAATAAGTGCTGCCATTGCCAACATGATATATGTTCTAAATATTTTAACGGAAGAACCTAAGTATTAATTTCATAATACATAAAAGTAAGTTTATGTGTTATTCATCTTCTTTAGCAAATTTTTCATAAAGAAAACTCAAGATGGCTTCCCTGCATCTGATGTACTCCGGATCATGTTGAAGTTCAACCCTGTTTCTTGGACGCTCCAAATTTACTTCAAGTATCTCACCTATAGTCGCTTCAGGTCCATTGGTCATCATGATAACTCTATCACTAAGTAGCACTGCTTCATCTACATCATGTGTAATAATGATCACCGTATTTTCTACAGTCTGCTGTATACGCATCAAATGTTCTTGAAGGTTAGCTCTGGTTAAAGAGTCAAGTGCTCCAAAAGGTTCATCCATAAGCAATACATCTGGCTTGATAGAAAGTGCTCTTGCAATTCCCACACGTTGTTTCATACCCCCTGAGATCTCACCGGGAAGTTTATCTTTGGCAGGATCCAGATTTACCATAGAAACAAATTTTTCCACACGTTCACGTAATTCCAAAGCATCAAGTTCAGGCATTACTTTTTTAACTGCCATCTCAATGTTTTCATACACAGTTAACCATGGAAGCAAGGAGTGGTTTTGAAATACTACAGCCCTGTCTGGTCCAGGTCCTTTAACCTCATGCCCATTGAGGGTAATATTTCCCCGAGTTTGTCTGTCAAGGCCAGAGATCATATTGAGCAGGGTTGACTTACCACATCCACTATGCCCAATAATCGAGATGATCTCATTTTTTTTAATTTCCAAATCGACATCAGTTACTGCGATGTAATCCTCTTTCCCAGGAATAGGGAATCTCTTTTCAATATTTTTTAAATTTAAAAATTCACTCATTACGCTCTACCTTTTTTTGTATAATCAAAGAAATCTGCTATTTTTCCCATAATCAGATCTAATATAAATCCGATTAAACCCACTAGGATAATACCTATAATAATGTGATCATAGGCAAGGTTATTGTACTCATCCCAAATCCAAAATCCAATACCGATACCACCAGTCAACATCTCAGCTGCAACAATAACCAACCAAGCGATTCCCAGTGAGAGTCTCATACCTGTAAAGATGTACGGTACTGCAACAGGTAATATGATCTGTACTACTTTTTCAAGCGGTGTAAATCTTAAAACTTTTGCCACGTTCATATAATCTTCACTCACACTTCGTACACCAAGAGCCGTGTTGATAATAATCGGCCAGATAGAAGTAATAAAAATGGTTGAAATTGCTGTCATGTTAATGTCCTGGAAGATAAACAGTAACAGCGGTAGCCATGCCAATGGTGAAACCGGTTTAAATATCTGTATAAACGGATCAAAGGCATACTGAGCATTTTTACTCATACCCACAAGAAGTCCCAATGGAATACCTATGATAAGTGCTAAGGCAAATCCTCCAAATACTCTTTTTAGTGACTCTGTTATCTGCCAGAAAACACCTTTGTCATCTTCATTTTCTATATAAAATGGATCAGCTAAAACTCCCTCTACTTCATCTCCTTCAGCATTTACACCGCCAAATGCAGCAACATAAGTATTGGCAGGAGTTGGAAACTCGTCCACCACACTTGCGATGCCACTCCATACACCCAAAATTGCGATAAATACCAATAGCGGTAATACGATTCTTTTTACAAGTTCAATATTCATTTTTTCTCCTTAAATGCGAACTCTTAAAAACCCAGTAGTTTTTTGACATAGTTATAGCCTCTAGAGTAGGCTTAACTATGATAAATGAAGGTTCTTAAGAGTTGACATCTTTGTATTTACAGGTACCTGAAGTGAGGTAAGGAGATATTACATCGTATTCATAAAGGAGGTTTTAATTCACTTCAGGCACTTGTAAATACAAAGCAATGTGCTTTGTATTTAGGGTTATTTCTTAGTAACAAATTTAGGGTCTGCACATCCCGCCGGTCCATAAGGACAAACATACTCTGGCTGTTTAGTCTCAACTGTCCAGCTATTGGCTTTCACTAATTCTTCTTTACTCACTTTTGAGTTTACTACCTCTGCATCAAAAATATAATCAACGGCTTTATTCGGGTCCCAGACTTTACCATCAATGAATTTGTTGTATTCATCCACACCATCTTTTTTCCACGCACTTGGTGGCAATGTATATCCTACTTCTTTAGCTACTTCAGCAAATAAATCCGGTCTGTAAACAGATTCGATAATTTTTTTCATATCAATAGGTGTATCGATCTGACCCCATCTATACATTTGAGTCATAAACCACATGCCGTGCGAGTAGAAAGGGTATGCTGCATAGTAGTTCGCAAATGTATTAAACATCGGGTTAGAACTGTCTACACCTTTTGTATAGAGAAAAGTACCGCTCATCGATTTTCTAAGTACCTCTTTAGGTGCTTTTACATAGTTCTTCTGTGCCAGGAAACCGATCGCCTCTTCTCTGTTTTCCCATGAAGCATCCAGCCACATTTGTGCTTCGACGATCGCTTTCATCACTGCTTTGGTCGTCTCTGGATTCTTCTTAATAAAATCAGCTCTTGCCTGAAGTACTTTTTCAGGGTTGTTATTCCAAATGTCATAATTTGTTACAAGTGCTGAACCTTTACCTTTAAGTACGATTCTAGAGTTCCAAGGCTCACCCACACAATATCCTTCAATGTTACCTGCAATCAGGTTTGAAGGCATGGTTGGTGGAGGGAATGGTTTGATCGTACAGTCTGTATCAGGAACAATTCCAGATGCTGCCATCCAGTAACGTAGCTCATAGTTGTGTGTAGATACAGGGTGAACCATACCAAAACTCAGTGGTTTATAGTTATCACCTTCTGCTTTATGTTTGGCATCAATATACTTTTTTAAACTAGCCGCTGAAACGGGTCTTTCTGTTTTATCTAAACCATATCTTTCCATCTCTTTGATAATACTATTACCATAGGTGATAGCATTACCATTGTAGTCAAGTGACAAAAGCGCCTGTAAGTGTGCATTACCGTTTATGCCTATGGTAGCAGCTATCGGCATACCTGCTAAAGCATGTGAGAAATCATACTCACCAGAGATCACTTTTTGTTGAATTCCTGGCCATCCGCCACCCTCTTTTGCGACATGCACATTCAGCCCATATTTTTCAAAAAAACCTTTTTCTTTTGCCACTACGATAGGTGCACAATCCGTCAGTGCAATAAATCCAATCTTAAGATCTGTTTTCTCCAACTCTGCCATAGAGTAAGTCGTTGCAATACTCAAACCAAGTCCAAGATTTAGTACTTTCTTTACTAAACTTTTTGCCATTTGAAATCCTTTTTTAATGTTTGTGATGCAAGTATAACAACAAAAAGAGTATTTTATAAACATATCATTGATTAATATTTAATCAAAGCTCAAATCAATCTAAATAAAAAATATTTCAATAAGATATCCTCTGTTTCTCCTTTCATCTTTTCAAAACACTCAAATTTCATAACATTTTTAGTGAAAACTTGTTATAACTACACTAATTTAAACCATATAAGGAAACCCTATGAGTTATGCCATAGAAACATTTGACCCAGAGATTTTTCAAGCGATTGAAAATGAGAGAGAGAGACAAACAGATCACCTAGAGATGATCGCGTCTGAGAATTTTACACTTCCAGCTGTTATGGAAGCTATGGGTTCTGTATTTACAAACAAGTATGCAGAGGGATATCCATATAAAAGATACTATGGCGGATGTGAATTTGCAGATGTTGTAGAGCAACTTGCCATCGACAGAGCATGTGAACTTTTTGACTGTAACTATGCAAATGTGCAACCTCACTCAGGATCTCAGGCAAATGGTGCTGTA
>NZ_JBFENQ010000045.1:0-12004 GCF_041551015.1 Sulfurovum sp.
GCATGGACATGCGCTAGCTCATCTGCTGTAGGCAATCTCCAATCATTATATCCCGCATAATTCAGTGCACGACAATAATTCATTGCATGTCTATGCTTTCCTGCTTTTCCTACAGACTGACCACGTTTATAGGCACCATCTTCTCCGTCCGTATATGCTGCATCTTGCCACATTAGTTTTGCATCTGCTTCAACATAAACTTTATTTGTTTTGCAAGATGTATTTGACATCTCCACAACAGGTGAAAGCGTAACGCTTTTATCGCCCCCTGCCATAAGTAAAGTTGTGAACATAGATATACATGCCGATATAAGTACTTTTTTCATCTTTTTCTCCTTTGGTTATCCAATATTATTCAATATCATAATATAAGATTCATCAAACCAAGCTAAATTTAGCCTATAATCTGAAATAATCTAATATTATACAACAAATCATGCATTTATTTCTATTTTTACACCTTTTTCAACAGCACACCAAAGTTTATCCATAGCAAGGTTTGGTACTGCCATACACCCCTCGGTCCAATCACGGGAAAGAGTATAGTTATCACCTCTTCCATCAGCATTCCATTTAGGTTGCCCATGAATCGTAATGTACCCGCCTGGGTTTACACCTCTTGCACGTGCTCTTGCTTTATCTGCTTCACTTGGATAAGAGATCATGAGAGACTTATAGAGTCTGGAATCACATTTTTTTCTCACTATACTATAGGTACCTTCCGGTGTTCTATAGTCTCCTGCTTTTACTTTATTTCCACCATTGGCTCCACCATTGGCTCCCAAAGAGATACGGTATTCTTCAACAACCTTCCCATCTTTGTATGCATACATCATTCTTTTTTTCTTATAGACGACGATCTTATCTATTTTATTGTTGTGGTCTATCTCTGCCCCTCTTGCCAATTCATTCATACACTCTTTTGTTGCATAAGGTGTATTATCTACTTTCCCATAGTAAGGAGTCTCACCACACCCAACAATGAACAGTGCTATCGCCAACCCTAACATACTCAATTTTATTTTCATTTCTTTCCTTTTTCTAAAATAATCAACCCCAATCCTCATTTTGGCGTTTGGATTTATGTTTGTCTTTTTTATAAGATGTGCCGTTTTTTAACTTCTGCAGGCGATTTAAATTGCTCATCTCTGCCTCACGTATATCGGAAAATTCTTTGTCTGTAAATACGTCTACTAAACAGGTCTTCACATAAATACGCACTATATACTCTTTAAGCTGCTGATGGTACTCCGATTCAAGATGAACCTCTTCTTTCTCATCAAACTTCTTTTTAAGTTGTCTGAATTTTATCACAAAATCCTGAGCAGATACATTGTCATCTCTGAACATACGAAAAAGATTTTTACTTATTTTCTCTAATTCTACAATATATTTTTGACGATTAAATTTATCGATCTGCTTTTGTGTATATCTCACACTTTACCTTTATTGTATAACAATTGGAACACCTTCTCGTACAGCATACCACAACTCTCTCATTGCTGAATTTGTTACAGCGACACATCCTTGCGTCCAATTTTGGGATAGCGTATAGTTATCTCCTTTGCCATCTGCATTCCAGGTAGGTTGTCCATGTAGTGTAATGGACCCTCCCGGGTTCACTCCCCTTTTGGCAGCTCTTGCTTTATCCTCTGGGCGCGGGTATGAGAGACAAAGAGATCGATAATACTTAGGAGAACATAGCTTTCTGGAGATCCAAAATTCACCTTCTGGTGTTCTATTATCTCCTTGTCGCTGTTTGGTTCCTACAGGGTTTTTACCCAAAGAGACAGGCAGTGTATTTATCACTTTATTATCTTTATATAGGTACATTTTACGTTCTTTTTTTACAACAACGATCTTATCAATGCTTTCTCCTGGGGAAAAGTCTTCAGCCTCTAGTAACTCTTCTTTACACTCTTCTAACGTATATTGGTTATTGACTACAGGTATAGGCTCATTTTTACATCCTGTCAGCCATAGTAACATCATAAATCCATAGAGGTATTTCATGTTTTATCGTATCCTTCAAACGTCTATCTAATCATATATTTTAACACAAATTAGATAACTAACGGTAAATAAAAAAGCTTGAAAAAGGAAGTGTACTGTAAGAGGAAAGCGATAAACCTCTTCTTTTGAAGAGTGTTTATCTAAAGAGGAGAACTAATTAACAAGCTGCCTTAGCTGCTGCAAGAGCTTCTTCGTAGTTAGGCTCTTCTGTAATTTCTGGGACAACTTGTTTATAAGTAACTTTACCATCTTTACCAATAACAAAGATCACTCTAGCCATGATACCCGCTAAAGGACCATCTGCCAAAAGAACACCATAATTATTAGCAAAATCTTTGTTTCTGAAGTCTGAACATACTTTAATGTTATCGATTCCCGCTGCACCACACCATCTAGCCGCTGCAAATGGAAGGTCCATAGATACTGTCACTACTTCTACACCGTCAAGGCTAGCTGCTTCAGTGTTAAATCTTCTAGTCTCTGCATCACATACACCTGTATCAAGTGATGGTACTGCAATTACCAATTGAACTTTACCTTCACCACCAATTGTCTCGTCTTGAAGCATTGGATCACAATTTACTACTGTTGTTACTGGAGCTGTGTCACCTACGTTAATTTCTGTACCCGCTAGGTTACATACGATGTCATTTTTAAATGTTACTGTTGCCATTTAATTGCCTTTAAAATAATTTTTATACAGGCATTATGTCTTAAACAATATAAACATAATCTTAATTCAGATAAATTTTATCTTATTTCTAAAAATTTACCTAAATTCACCAAAGGTAATGCATAAAAATGGCAAAATATTATCACTCTTTAACACTTATTACATACCCGGAATTCTAGGAATCCTTCCTAATTTAGAATAACGGCAATACCATCCCCACATCTTTTTCATCCAGTGACCTATAAAAGGCATAGGTATCATCTTCCCTCCCTTATCACTACGATAGACAAATGCTGCACCATTCCCCGTATCCATTACACACAAAATATTCAAATGTTCTATATAACTTTGTTTAGAATCTATATTTTGTGCATGGTTGAGTATGTTATATGCAACATTTTTAGCCATCACTTCAGCAACATGACCTTGTTTTGCTCTCCATTCCGGCCCCATAAGAGAAGCAGAATCGCCAATGGCGTATATCCCCTCAAACCCTTCTATCTCATTATATTCATTGGTAACAACATAACCTGCATCGCTCAGTGGAAGTCCAGATTCTTTGAGTACGCTATGCCCCGTACCCGCTGAAATAAACATTGTCAGATCCGATTCTAGCTTCGTCTCATCTTCAAAACAGATACCGTCTTCTTCAAAATGCGTGATCTTTGTTCCTACTTTTTTATGGATATTCGTCATTTTGAACATCTTATCCATCATTACTAACGCTTTTTCACCCATCTTTTGTCCGGGTTTTTCCATAGGAGCAAAAAAAGTAAGTTCAAAGTTCTCACGTACTCCTTTTTTCTTCAGATAGGTGTCTACATTAAAAAGTACTTCAAACGCAGGACCGCCACGTACAGCAGAAGTGTCTTTAGGATTACCGCCAAAGCCCATGGCAATTTTCCCTTCATTTTTCCGTATCAATGTGTCTAAACGTTCATAAAGTACCGTAGCTTCTTCTGGTTTACCGCAGATAGAAAGCGTATGCTCCATACCTTTTAGCTGTATCTTGTCCTGCCCAAGTGCCACAACCATATAGGCATACCCTTCTAAAATACGACCGCTTTCTAAAGTTACTTTTTTAGTTTCAGCCTCTAATTGTGTCACAGGATCTATAATGAGCTGAAACCCGTGTTTCATCGCAAGTCTGTCTAAAGGAACCGATACATCTTCTCTTGTCACTTTACCTGTAGGTATCCAGATAGACGTAGGATAGATATAAAAATAATCTCTGTCGCTCACAAGTGTTACATCTAGCTCTTGCTTCTTAAGATAGATAGCTGCTTCAACACCGGCAAAGCCACCGCCCAACACCAACACCTTTGTACTACTCAACACGCGCATCCTTTTCTATTTTCTATTCTAATACTCATCATCTCTTCTCTTCTAATTTTTGACCAAATCTGCACGAGGATAGAAAAATACCATCTCTCTTTCAACCATGATCTTCTCTTTATCATCTGTAGCATACGCTCTTATGAGTATAGGCACGGGGACATCTTTTCTGATATTGTTTGCCAGTTGTTCTTTTGTTTCCAAAATAACTACTTTTTTCTTTTTCATTCCCGCACTTAGCTTGAATGGTTCAGAAGGTCTTTTGATCGTAATTTTATCATTTCCTACAATTTCAAAGTAATAGGTATGTGCTTTTCTATCTGTGTTGGCAAACATAAAAATATAGTCATTTTGTACTACTCCGTCGTCCAGCACTTTATAGAGTCTTTGTCCCTTGTTAATGTTTAAAAGCATATGTTCTTTTTTACTTCCCATCACAAACAGCGATACAAGTACAATCATAAGCACAGCAAAATACGCAATAACCTTACCTCTAAAGTAGTTGGTTTTCCCTGCGTGATGAAGCGTCTCTTTTTCACTCGACCACTGTACCAAGCTTGGTTTACCCAATGCGCCCATAACAGAAGTACAGGCATCTACACATTCTAGACAGTTTATACACTCAAGCTGAAGCCCTTTACGGATATCAATATGTGTCGGACATACTGTCACACAACTTTCACATGTTGTACACTCAGCACTTTCATTCACTTTTAACAACTCTTTTTGTTTCGTAAATTTCTTTTCTCTCTGATATCCATGTCCTTCATAGATATCTCCACCACGGATAGGATCATAGACTGCCATGATAGTATCATCATCATAAAGTACTGACTGTACACGGCTGTACGGACAAACATAGACACAGAAGTTTTCTTTTATAAATACGACATCAAGAATAATAAAAAGAGCTACACTCACTAAAGTACCTGTCAATACCATATGCTCTGTAGGGTTACTTATATATCTGAAAAAATCTTCAGGCGGTACAAAAAACCATAAAAAATCAGCGGCAGCCACAAAAGCGATCACAGACCAAAGCAAAATAGCGATAAAACTTTTCACTTTATTCTCCATCTTGCTCAAATCAGGCTCTTGCTGTTTATTTTTAATACGCTTTCTTAGACCTAAAAGTTTTGTTTCTATACCATCTCTGTAAATCACACGAAAAATAGTTTGAGGACATGCCCATCCACACCATGCTCTACCACCTACTGCAGTGACTGCGAATATTCCAAGAAAAAGAAGCATAAGTAAAAATGGCATTAAGTATAGCTCTTGCATATCGAAAGCAACACCTGCCAAATGTAGTTTTTTCTGATCAAAACTTAATAGAAACAAGTGGTTACCATTAATCGTGATCCATGGCATCACCAATGCCACTATTGTCACGACTGCATACATCCAATACCTTTTGATACGATAAGGTACCCAGCCTTTCAAATACTCTTTTGCCTGCTTTTTCTTTGATTTTTCTGTTATTATTGTTGATTCCATTTATGATACCTTTTGTTCTTTGGCTTTTCTCGCTTCTTCAAATGGACAGATAAGTACTATATTCTCCATACTTCTGGCACTTTTAGATTGATCCATCTCTATCCATGACCCTTCTATCAACTCTTTAATTCCTCGTGACTCTATATAATCTTTCAAAGAACTGCGACTTACATCTAACTCTCTGGCAATAGCACTTACACTCATTCCCTCACTCAAATGAGAGATAATCTCCCTTTGATAAATATCAAACTTAGAACTTGACTTACTCCCTTTTGGACGTCCTATATGGTTTGTTTTTTCTTTCTCCTCTTTCCTTAATGCATTGAGCAGGGGAAAGATGTCCACCATATTTGTATCTTGATTCATACGCATATTCTTATCTACGATCCAAAGATTAACGTTATGACTCAGCATACAGTTAATCACCTTTATCAACTCTTCTACCCTGTCACTCAGTATATACAAAGATGAGACAATAATTGTGTAACCATCCTGCATCGTTTGTAAAAAGTCTTCAAACTCCTCTCTCTCATCCAGAAGAAGATTTTTTGTCGCATATTCAACTACTTCTTTGTCTATTTTTAGTTCTTTTTTTAATGTAAAGGATAAAATATCACTCTGCTGTGTAGTCAGATTCGGAAAGTCTGGTACTTGTCTCATATATGCATAAACCATCAAACACCTTTATTTTATTATAATTTTAATAATATTATCTTATATGGTGTAAAAAGTCAAGTATATTTTGACTTTTTACGTCATTTTATCTATTTTTATCGTCAATGCTTCTTTACTTACGTCTATTTTATGTTAAAATACGCCTATTATAGTATTTAAGGATAAAAAGTGAACCTTACGCATCTAGACGAACAAAATAAACCTAAAATGGTCGATGTATCTGACAAAGACAATACAATACGTATTGCTACGGCAAGTGGCATCATAGAAGTAGGGCAACCTGCTTTTGATGCAGTGATAGCAAACACAGCAAAAAAAGGACCTGTGCTGCAAACTGCCGTCATCGCTGCCATACAAGGGACAAAACAAACCTCAACACTTATCCCTATGTGTCACCCACTTATGTTGACATCCGTCAAAACGGACATTGAAGAGCTTCCTGAACTCCCGGGGTTTAAACTCACAGTCACAGCAAAACTCAACGGACAGACAGGGGTAGAGATGGAAGCACTCACAGGAGTCAGTGTAGGACTGCTTACTATTTACGATATGCTTAAAGCCATTGACAAAGGTATGGTCATTAAAAATGTTCAACTAGAAAATAAATCTGGTGGTAAGAGTGGCGATTTTAACCGTGCATAAGATTCAACAGGAGAAGCAATGATTTTAGATGATAACACACCCCAAAAACCCAAAATAGAATATCCGACCCAATGGGGCTTTAAACTCATAGGTAGAGACAAGGAAGCGCTTTTAGCCTGTATCAAAGAAGCGATGGGAGGGAAAGAACATCTTTGCTCTTTAGGAAATTCCTCAAGAACCGGTAAGTTTCATACCTATAATGCCAGTTGTGTTGTAGAAACAGAAGAAGAGAGAAATCGTATCTTTAAATACTGTCAAGATCATGATGATGTGGATATGGTGATTTAATTCACCTTGCATCAGCCAACTGCTGAAGTGCCCTTGTGGTATAATTTAGTGTGAACATAGTATATTGGGACTTGCTCAATATACGCTCTTATTAGAAGATAGCATTTTATCCGCACTTAAACTTACGAACATAGAAACGATCACATACGCTAAGAAAAAGTAGAGACCCATTTCAACTTCTGCTCGACTTACATCTCCTTTATTGGCTGTGAGATACACCAAAAATACCGCTACGACAAAAACATCCACCATTGACCATTTTCCTATCATCTTGAAAAATGTAATAATGCCATGTGCAAACCTACTTTCCATAAAGATAGAGACAATGAGTAAAGAGCTTACTTTTAGTACAGGGACTATAACAGAAAAGAGTAAAATGACCGTAGCAACCACTACATCCCCACTTTCCCAAAGTTTTACGATTGATCCTATGACCCCTTTAGATTCAAAAGAGAGGACAATATCTCCCAAATATTCCACTTCTTTATGAATGGTAACCATTAAAATAGGAGTGATCAGTCCAAGGAGAAGTGTCATCATTGCAGAGAGAGAACCAAACAGTGTAAATGTTCGCAAGGAGACAATAAAGAAGGAGAGCAAAACAACTAGCAAGAGACACATAAAGTAAAATGTATACTCTTGTGCTTTAACCATAGCTGCTTCTTGTTTTTCACGAACCTTATCAAGTTTCATTTTTAGTTCATCATCGTATAGGTCACCAAATAAACTTTTTGCAAGTTGTTCAAGTCTTAGACTTGCCTGTTGCCCTGCATCCTGATAGGAGACCAATTCTGTAGTAACTTCTTCATAAAGTATGGCTTGTTTATATGCTTTGACTCCAAAGAAAACCATCGCTCCCAAGATCACGCTCAGTGCAATGTAAAGTATGAATTGTTTCATTTTCATTTCGCTTCAGTCTCTTCTTTGAAGAAATACACCATAATAAGTATCCACACAACAGCAAGGTCTATAGCCACGTCTGCAAAGTTAAATACCGCAAAATTAAAGCCACAGTGCCAAGCGATATAATCGACCACACCCCCATGCACAAAACGATCATAGACATTGCCCAATGCTCCACCTACCAATAATCCTACAGGAAATGCATAACGCTTGATATATCCCTCTTTAAAGACAAAGAACAAGATAGCCAATACAAGCAGTGCCTGTATCCATTTAAGATAAGGTCCAAGAAAAGATAACATAGAGAAAGCCACACCTTTATTGTAATGCAACTCAAGGTCTATACACGCTCCAGGCCGATAATACCCCTCAACAAAAAGTGATTTAATATTCTGGTCTACAATAAAGGTACCCAAAAGCACCAAAAAAAAGACAGCAAAAGCTCTCATTAAGCCAATGCTCTTTTAAAAAATGTTTTGCACTCTTCCATCATCTCTTCAAGTTTTTCTTCATCTTTCCCTTCAAGTAAAAGACGGATCTTATTTTCTGTTCCAGAGTATCTGAAAAGATGTCTCATCCCCAAGCTTTCTACTTTAGTCTTCAGTTCATCCAGCCCATCAATGGCATCAAATGCCCTTTTTTCATCTACCCGTAGATTTACCAGCATTTGAGGATAAGAGTCATACGGATTAAATACTTCACTTGCCTTTTTGTCTGTCTCTACCAAATATGCCAATGCCTGTAATGCACTGGAAATACCATCTCCTGTTTTCGCATAATCAGAGAAAATGATATGGCCGCTCTGCTCTCCGCCGAAGTTTATTCCCTTTTCCTGCATCATCTCTACAACATTTTTATCACCTACGGCAGAACGGTACAGATTTAAGCCCTCTGAGGCCAAGTACTCATCCAATCCTTGGTTACTCATCACTGTGGCTACCATGCCACCACCTTTGAGTTTATCATGATTTTTAAGATGTACAGCCAGTACAGCCATAAGCTTATCTCCATCCACCACTTCACCTTTTTCATCGACCATTACAAGTCTATCGGCATCACCATCCAATGCAATCCCCACATCTGCACGAGACTCTAAAACCACTTTTGCCAAATTTTCTGGGTGCATCGCACCACACCCTTCATTGATGTTAAACCCGTTAGGCTTATCGCCTATCACTACAACATCTGCACCAAGCTCTTGCAGTATAGTAGGTCCTACAATGTATCCTGCACCATTGGCACAATCTATCACCACCCTTTTCCCTGCCAATGTAAGTGGTTTGGGAAATGAGTTCTTAATATGTACAATGTAACGTCCTATCACATCATCAATACGTTTAGATTTACCTATATTTTTATCGGTTACTTGTGCATCATCGATCGCACTATCGTCCTCAAATATAGCTTCGATCTCTTCTTCTTTGTCACGGTTAAGTTTATTACCGTCTGCATCAAAAAACTTAATCCCATTGTCATAATATGGATTGTGACTAGCCGATATCATGATCCCCGCATCACAACGCATATTCTCTGTTAAAAAAGCAATGGCTGGCGTGGGCATAGGACCTATCTGTATCACATCGAATCCTACCGCAGTCAATCCTGAAACAATGGCATTTTCTATCATATACCCACTACGTCTGGTATCCTTACCTACTAAAATTTTTTTCGTTTTTGCAAATTGTTTAAAGTAGATACCTGTTGCCATAGCCAAACGCATTGCATTGACCGCACTTACCTTCTTCCCTGCTTTTCCACGTACGCCATCTGTTCCAAAAAGTGTCAAAATGATTTCCTTAAGGGTTTTTCATTGCCCCATTATTCTATTGGCTTCATTTTAACGCAAATTAGATTAACATTCCTCTATAGGAACCCTTTATTTCCTATGCAATTTAATATGTAATAACATTAAATTAATAAATCTTTAATCTTTTTTTAGCTATTATTCGCGAACTATTTTCACTCTAATTAATTGAGTAATAACAATATACCTATAAAGGAAACACCATGGCACACCATA
Organism: Sulfurovum sp.; assembly: GCF_041551015.1. Classification (GTDB taxonomy): domain Bacteria; phylum Campylobacterota; class Campylobacteria; order Campylobacterales; family Sulfurovaceae; genus Sulfurovum. The sequence continues at coordinate 10,047 of NZ_JBFENQ010000045.1, forward strand.
AATCAGCAAAAAAACGTATTTTGCAAACTGCTGTAAGAACTGAGAGAAACAGATATTACAGAACAAGAATCAAAAACATCACAAAAGCTGTACACGAAGCAGTAGCAGCAGCAGACAAAACAGCAGCGACAACAGCATTCGCAACAGCAAACAAACAAATTCATTCACTAGTGAGCAAAGGTTTCATCAAGAAAACAACTGCAGCTAGAAAAGTAAGCCGTCTTCATAAAATGGTAAATGCTATCGAAGCTGCATAAGCAGTCTCGATACACCTTCAGTACAACCCCAATCTAATACAAAGAACGCCTATGTTCAAAGAAAAACTTCAACCTTTCATCGACAGATACAACGAACTCAGTGAACTATTAAGTTCTCCAGACATTGCTAGTGATATTAAGCGTATGACAGAACTCAGTAAAGAGCAGTCAGACCTAAGTGACTTGGTGGAAAAAGCAAACCTATACGTAGAAACTGCCAATGCCATAGAAGAAAATAAAGAACTTTTAGGTGATCCGGAACTTGGTGACCTTGCAAAAGAAGAACTAAGTGAACTCGAACCGATGCTCCCTGCCCTAGAAGATGAGATCAAGATCCTCATGATCCCTACAGACAAAAATGATGACAAAAACATTTTCCTTGAATTACGTGCAGGTGCGGGAGGAGATGAGAGTGCACTTTTTGTAGCAGATGTCTTTAAAATGTATACCCGCTACGCAGAGCAAATGGGCTGGAAAATAGAAATCGTCAGTACCAATGAGGGAACTTCTGGCGGGTACAAAGAACTTATCGCACAGATCAAAGGACATGGTGTTTATTCTCAGCTTAAATATGAAGCTGGGACACACCGTGTTCAGCGTGTTCCAGACACTGAAACACAAGGACGTGTTCACACTTCCGCCATTACTGTTGCTGTCATCCCTGAAGTGGATGATGTGGAGATAGACATTAAACCAAATGAGATCAAAATGGATGTATACCGTTCAAGCGGTTGCGGCGGACAGTCGGTAAATACAACAGATTCTGCTGTACGTTTAACACATATTCCCACAGGTATCGTTGCAGCGATACAAGATGAAAAATCTCAACATAAGAACAGAGACAAAGCGATGAAGGTCCTTAAAGCAAGAGTGTATGAAGCAGAACTCCAAAAACAACTGGATGAAACGTCAAGCCAAAGAAAACTTCAAGTAGGGTCAGGTGACCGTTCAGAAAAGATCAGAACCTACAACTACCCGCAAAACAGACTTACGGACCACCGTATAGGATTAACACTCTATGCCTTAGATGATATTATGAATAACGGGAACATGAAATTAGTCATCGATCCACTTATTGCACATGCACAAACCGAAGCTATCCAAGAAGCGGGTCTCTAATTCATGATTAAGTTTGCGCAGCTCCAAAGTGATAATGATCTAAAAGAAGTGATTAAATCCGCTTTTGATGCTAACCTCGCCCTCTCTGGTGCCTGGGGATATACACAAGAGCTTTCAACGATCATCGAATCTACAGATGTACCACTCAAACAATTAGAACATATGATAGCCTCTATGCGTACCTACATAGAGATGAATATGACTCTTCCAGAAGAAGAACGTTATGGAAGTATCAATCTCAATGAAACAGACAGGACACAAGAACATGTCGGTAATCTAATATACGATAAAGTGACCTATGAGATTACAGCTATAAAAGAAGATACTTATGCCTCATTTATTAAGGCATATAAAGAAGGTCTTGGTACAGAAGGCTTTGACATTACAGAACACTTTAATCAAAGAAAAAAAGCTACTATTATAAGGAATGAGGTTTATTGGTTTGAGATACATCAAACGCTTTAACTCTCATTCCTTACATTCAAACTCTAATTTACTTTTAAAATCTTCCCACTCTATCACTTTGTACACATCAATGTAATTTATTGTACAACAGTGAGAACGTTTCACTATCTCTGCAGC
>NZ_JBFENQ010000046.1:0-11780 GCF_041551015.1 Sulfurovum sp.
AAAACCTTATAAAATATATAACTTTATAAGGTTTCCATGTATTTTTTATGGAGATGATAAGCATATCAAATCAGGTAAATAAAAGATTGTGTCACCCGCATTTTCCAGGGGCACATTTCATGCCGTTAAATTGTCCTGTAAGCGTACCATCAGTACTTCCTTCATGCATTTTATCCATTCTCTCTTTCATTATTTGTGGATGTGCTACAAAGTTGTAGCCTTTATAGAGTGTGATCCCACCATAGAGAATGACAAGCATGGCAGCCAGTTTCATCATTGTACCGCGCAGTGAACCTTTTTGTAAGATCTTTGTGAGAAAGCCCAAAAAGAAAAGTGCAGGGATAGTAGCCAGTCCGAAGGTTGCCATCACCAACGCACCTGCAAGAGGGTCAGCCGTACTTGCCGCAAAAATCGCAAAAGAGTAGACAAGCCCACAAGGGATGATACCATTGAGTAATCCTAAAAGATAAAAACTTAGATAAGATTTATTTGACATCAGTGCTCGAAAGCTGTTTTGATACCAGGCGTATTTGGAAACGGACCATTCCGCAGAGTTTAGAAATTTGAGATTTCCTATAAGTGAAAGACCTGCAAGTATCATCAGTATGCCGGTGATGACAAAGAGAACTCCTTTTGTGGTAGGCGTAAATGCGACTACTTGACCCACATAACCAAATGCACCACCCAAAATAGTATATGTTGTCACACGACCAAAGTTGTAAGCTAAGTGGGCAGACGTTTGTTGCAAATAACTTGTTTTCTGGTCAATTTTTGTAGAAGAGTATGCAACGACGATCCCTCCACACATACCTATACAATGACCAACACTTCCTAAAAAGGCTGTCGTTAAGATGATAATTAAATCGATATTGCCCATTTATCCAAAGCCTCTTTTTGTAAATAATATAAAACTATAGTATTATTTTGTTAAAATAGTGTTAATAATGCATAAGGGTAGGATTTTGTTTAAAATTTTAAAACGTAATATAATGAAAATGTTTAGGGAGTTACTGGTATACCATCATAGTTCTTTGGAATATAGAGCAAAAATTTTAACACTTATGATCTCAGCGAATGGTGATATGTGTGAATGTGAAAAACAAAAACTTAAAGAGATCGCACACAGCATTTATGGTGATGACCAAGAGAGAGCAGAGCTTCTCATTGACACAGTTAATGAATACCATACAAAGATTGTAACTGACAATGGACTGGATTTTGAGCATCTTATTCAGTTGGTTGAAAGAGAAACCAGAGAAGTGCCTCGTTTTACAGCAAAGATAGATATGGAGCTTCTTATGAAACTACATGAATGTATGGATCTTCCAGAAGATATACTTTTTCAACAGCGTATTATAGAGTTTTTACAGGGTCTTAAGGATGAATATGGAATGGTATAAATTCATCATTATAGGAAAAGTACAGGGTGTATTTTATAGAAAGTCTGTTTCTCAGGCTATGATGAAGAAACAATATAAAGGGTATATACAAAACCTTGATGATGGTACGGTAGAAGTGGTAGCGGAAGTGTTTGATGATGACTTCGATACTTTTATGAGCATATTAAAAGAAGGATCACTATTGAGCTCTGTAGAGGATATTCAATATGAAATCATCAATGATGCAGAATTTACAACCGATGGTTTTGAGATACGATATTAGGAGCATTAAATGAGCAGTGGTTGGGGATGTCAATTTATGGGCACAAAAGGTGATGATAAAGAGTGGTGTTTAAAACTACATCATCACTGTGAGCCAGGGTGCAAAGGATGCATCATCGCTGGAAAAGTAGAGTTCTCCACACCGAATGTAAGTGAAGAACAGGAGAGAAAAGTCAAGAACCGCAGTGACAATCCTCTCAGTGGGAAGTAACTACGCCATCTCTTTCCCAAATTTCGCTTTTAGTTTTGCCAACTTCGGTGGAATCACAGCCATACAATACCCTTGCATAGAATTTTGACGGTAGTAGTCCTGATGATAGTCTTCCGCAGTATAGTAACACTCTAAAGGTTCTATGGTCGTGACAATAGGATCTTTGTAGTCCTTTTGTGCTGCTTCCAATGCAGCTTCTGCAGCCTCTTTGGTTTCTTCATCTGTGTAGAGAATAGTTGATCTGTACTGTGTTCCTCTGTCTGCACCTTGTTGGTTGAGTGTAGTAGGGTTATGTACTACAAAGAAAATGTCCAATAGAGTGTCAGAAGTGATGAGAGTGTCATCGTATGTGATCTTGATCACTTCTACGTGTCCTGTATCTCCAGTACAAATATCTCTATAAGTAGGGTTAAGCGTATGCCCGTTTGCATAACCACTCTCTACATCACTTACACCTTTAAGTAATTCGAATACTGCTTCAGTACACCAGAAACATCCACCACCTAGTATGAGTTCCTTTTTTGCCATTTAATTATCCTTTGAACCTTTTAAATACACTTAGATACCTATCATGTTTATTTATCTTATATTTACTTTATTCGCTATAATACCTAAGAAAATAAAAACTAATCTAAAGATGGAGTGTTTCTTATGAATGTTAATGTTGTATGTCCACATTGTCTCAAAGTAAACCGCATACCTAAAAAAGACTCTTATGCTAAAGCGAACTGTGGCGAGTGTAAAAACTCTTTACTTGATAGTAAACCTGTTTCTGTTGATGCAGACAAGCTGGGTACTTTTATAGCTAATTCTGATATTCCTGTCGTTGTAGACTTTTGGGCACCTTGGTGTGGTCCTTGTCTACAGATGGCTCCTGCATTTGAAGAAGCTGCTTTAGCTATGACGCTTCAAGCACAGTTTGTAAAAGTCAATACAGATGAGCAGCAAGCTTTAGGTGCTCGGTACGGTATACAGAGTATACCAACACTTATCGTGTTTAAAAATGGAAAAGAAGTAGATAGACTCAGTGGTGCGTTAAGTGCTGGTAGATTACAAAGCTGGGTTAGGCAGTCTCTGTAGATGAGTAAAATATTATTATTGGAAGATGATGCCAATCTGAATGAAACGGTCACAGAATTTCTCGAAGAAAAAGGGTATGATGTGGTGAGTGTATATGATGGCTATGAAGCACAAGAAAAACTTTACGAGAGTAAGTATGATCTGCTTCTTTTAGATGTCAACACACCCGGTATCAATGGTTTTGATCTTTTAAAAGAGGCTAGAGAGAGTGATGTGGTAGCACCTGCTATTTTTATCACTTCCTTAGACTCGGTAGATGATTTAGAGAAAGGCTTTGACAGTGGCTGTGATGACTACATACGTAAACCTTTTGCACTTAAAGAATTGCATATACGTGTGGATACGCTCATTAAACGTGCTTTTTATCATGAATCTAAAGAGTTGATAGAGATTTCAAAAAACATCTCTTACGATATTAAGAACAATGAACTTATTGTCGATGGCGAAACTGTATCTTTGGGACACAAAGAGTCGATGCTTCTTAAACTCTTTATGAAAAATGAAGGTGAGGTGATTGTTCATGAACGTATCTATGAACATTTGTGGGAATTTGATGAAGAACCCAGTGATACAGCACTTCGTACTTACATTAAAAATCTTCGTAAAATCATAGGTAAGGAAAGAATTGTTAGTATCAAGAAACAAGGCTACAAATTCATTGCTGAGAAGTGAGAGAAAATCTCTTTTTAGATTTTTAACACTATATGTAGCTATGGTCATATTTTTGATCACACTGCTTTCATTGTTTTACTATCAGAGTCAGGAAAAACTGATGCTTTCTGATAAGCGTGCCATGATGACAAAATATGCTTACATACAAACCAAAAGACTTAAAGTATTACATCATTTTTTTGATGAAAGAACAGAGTACCCTCGTGACCCCCGTTTCAAATCAGCGATTTATGACTTAGAACATATGAAAATATTTTCTTTACTTGAAGATGAGAATGTGCATTTTGATGAGGAAGAAATATATATTACTAATCATCATATACATTTGGTGAAGATGCTAGATGAATATTATTTGGGGACAAAGTATCTTATTATTGAAGTTAAAGACAGTGGTACTTGGCGAGGGGAGATATGGAAGAACATTATAGGCCATGGTTTTTTGGCCTTTATTTTATTTATATTGTTTGGACTCTACCTTGCTAAATTATTTGTAAAGCCGATGCGTGATTCTATTGTATTGTTGGACAGGTTTATTAAAGATACTACCCATGAGCTTAACACACCGCTCTCTGCCATACTGGCAAACATAGAGATGATGGACACAGATGTCATGGTAGAGAAAAATAAGACAAAACTTGCACGTATTAATATTGCAGCTAAAACTGTTTCGCTCCTTTATAAAGATTTAACGTATCTTACTTTAGAACAGGAAACAGAGAATCATAATGAAGAAATAGAGCTCAAAGAACTTATCTATAATAGAACAGAGTACTTTTCCGTCTTGGCACAGTCAAAACATATAGAGTGTAATTTAGACTTGGAGAAGGCTAATATCACTATGGATAGACGTAAATTAACTCGAGTGATCGATAACCTTATTTCCAATGCAATTAAATATAACAAACGTAACGGTACAGTGGGTATAAAATTACGAGAAGGCATGTTGGTTATTTGGGATACGGGTATAGGTATGAATGAAGAGAAAATACCTTTTATGTTTGATCGCTATATGAGATTTAATAACAGTGAAGGTGGTTTTGGTATTGGTTTGAGTATCGTTAAGAAAATACTTGATGAATATCATATCTCTATAGAAGTAGAGTCTAAAGAAGGTGAAGGAACAAGAATGGTGTTAAGATGGTAAAGCCTATGATTATGTGTTTAGTATTGGTATCTGGGGTGTTTGCACAGGATGCGTATGAACGTCATTGTGTTGAGTGTCATAAAGATTTACCTACATCATTACAGCGTATGTTTATGCATTATCTTCTTGTTTATAGTGGTGAACAAAATGTAAAAGCGGGAATGAAACATTATTTAAAATACCCTTTACGAGAGATCTCTGTTATGTCTGATCTCTTTCTTGACAGTTATGGCATTAAAAAGAAGACTACGTTGAGTGATAGTGACATTGATGAAGCTTTAGATATATATTGGGATAAGTTTAAGGTTTTTAATAAGTTGAAGTAGTTACAATAACTCTGGATAAGGTTAAATTATAAAAAAGGAATTAGATGAAAAAGTTAGTTACAGCACTTACACTTGTAGCATTTGCTATGGTGAGTACACCTACAATCGCAACAGCAAGCGTAGCAAAAGGGCAAAAAATTTATAAAAAGAAGCTTCGAAAATACTGTGGATTTTCGGGTGTAAGGTTTGCAAGAACGCATACTCAGGATGAATGGGAAGAAATCTATGAAGATGGTGAATTTAAAGCAGAAACAAAGAAAATTTGTCCCAAGTTACCTCTAAAGAAAATTAAAAAGTCATGGTGGGATCATCTATATGAATTCACATATGAATATGGTACAGGTGGATCACACGTTCCTAAGTGTTAATACTAATGTAACTTCTTGAAGCAGTTGTTAACCTTCTGCTTCTTCTTTCACATACTTCACAATATTTTCACAATTACATGCTAATATACATTATCTAAAAATTAAAGGATTATAAACATGAATACTATGACTAAATTAGCAGTTTCTGCTTTACTTGGTATGACATTGTTTTCATCAACTGCATCAGCAGATGTGAAAAAAGGTCAAAAAATTTACCTCAAAAAGCTTAAAGCACCTTGTAATATTGGTGGTGCAACATTTGCTCAAAGACATACTCAAGATGAATGGGAAGCAATACATGAAGCTGGTAAGTTTGCTGATGAGGTAAAGAAAATTTGTCCTAAAGTAAAAAAGTTCAAACCTAAATACACTCCAGATGTATACGACTTTGTTTATGAGTATGCAAGTGATTCAGGTAATGTACCAGCTTGTTAAGTTCTAATTAATATAATATTAAGTTAAATAATTATATGATATTTGAACAAAACTAATCAGAGGAATTGATTATAAACTTGTTTTATAATCAGTAAAATTATAAACTAAAAGGAATTAAAATGAAAAAATTTGCAATCGCAATGTTACTTGCTGGATCTACATTACTTATGGCTGATGGTGCTGCAGCTTACGCTAAATGTGTTGGTTGTCATGGTGCAAACGGTGAAAAAGCTGCTCTAGGTAAATCTGCGATTATTACTGGTCAAGATGCTGCTAAAACAGTAGAACAACTTAATGGTTATAAAGCTGGTACACTTAATATTTATGGTATGGGTGGTCTTATGAAAGGTCAAGTAGCTTCTATGGATGATGCTGCTATCCAAGCTGTTGCAGATCACATTGCTGCAATGAAATAAGTTTTACTAAACTTTAAATTCAAAAGCCTTTTGGCTTTTGAATACTTCAACTCTTTTTTCTTCTTAAAATCTACATTTTTTATCTTAATACACTTTATTTAACTTAGGTATTTCTACAGCTATGTGTAGAATTATATTGTTATAGGGTTTTGGATGTGTTTGAAAGTATTAAAAAGTGAAGGTAAAACGTAGGTATTTGCTTGGTGAACTAAAAGTTCACCAAGCATTAAATAATATTAGCAAGCAGGTTCGTTACCTGTATCACTCGCATATTCATAACAAAATTCAAATAGATGCGGAGTCCATTTTTCCTTATATGTTTCTACCGTTGGACATACTTCTTTTACTTTTGCTTCAAATGTACCTGCTTTAAAAGCATCTTCCCACTCTTTTTGTTTAAATGTTGCAGCAAATGCACCACCGGTTTTATCACCACATTGACCTTTGATTTTTGTACCATAGATCTTTTGACCTTTATTGATGCTTCCTGCATCTACAGTTGTTGTTAACATTGCAAATCCAAAAAGTGCTGTTAGAGCTAGTTTAGTTACGTTTTTCATTTTATTCCTTTTATGTAAATAAGATTTTTTAGTATATCGAACTTATGATTATGATCATATATAATATAGATTAATTTAATAAATTTTTTTTAATGGCCAAAAAGGTTACATCAATATATTACATACTGCTTCCGCATTTTCCTGCTTCACACTTCATGGAAGATATTTCTTTCTTAGGTATCTGTTTAGTATTGTCTGATGAACATTTTGTACTTAACCTACCAGTCTCTTCTACCCGTACACAGGAGTATAGCTCTTTGGTTGTTATAGATTTAAGTACACATTCCCGTCTAGTGTCATCATCTGCAAGCTGATTTAAAATATTCATTTTCTTTTTTACCAGTACAGCAGAACCATCAACCATACTTGCACCACATTTACCTGGTCCACATTTCATACCACCTTCAGTGATTGATTCTCTTTGCTCTTTATCTGTACATCCTGAAAGAAGAAATGCACTGAAGATCAGTGTGATCGCTAAGTTTGATTTCATATTGACTCCTTAGTTTTTTTTAATTGATGCTTCTCATACATTTCGTAAAAAATAGGAATGAGAAATAGGCTTAATATAGCTGAACTTACTACACCGCCTATCATTGGAGCAGCAATACGTTGCATTACTTCACTTCCCACGCCTGTAGTGTACATAATAGGTAGAAGTCCTGCCAAGATAGCAAATACAGTCATAAGTTTAGGTCTTACTCTTTGAACGGCACCTTCATAAATGGCAGCGGAGAGGTGTTGTGTGTTAAAAGAATCCCCCATTTTTTTATGCATCTCATCGACACTCTCTTGCAGGTAAACTATCATGACTATAGCGGTTTCTGCGGCGATACCCAGCAGGGCCAAGAAACCAACAATCACAGCGATACTCATGTTAAAATGTAACATATCCAAGTATATAAGACCACCAAGCAGAGCAAAAGGAAGTGTGAAAAAGACAACAAGTGTAGGCACTATTTTCCCTAATGCAAAATAAATAAGTAACAAAATCACTAACAGTACCGTGGGAACTATCCATTTTATTTTTTCCATTGCAGATTCAAGGTACTCTGATTGTCCCGCCCACTCCAAGTAGTATCCTGGTGGAAGTTGTATATTTTCTAATGCTTTGACGGCTTGAGATTTGTATTTGACTGCACTCATCCCTGTTTGCGGTGTAATATAGATAAATGTTACAGGCGTAGCCATCTCACTTTTTATGACAGATGCACTCTCTCTGTATGCTACTTTAGCAAAGGTAGAGAGTGGTACAAAGCCAAGAGGTGTTTTAACTTGTATATTGCGTATGTCATCAAGATTACGACGCTCTTCTTCTTCAAAACGCAATGCGATAGGATAACGCTCTAAGCCTTTATACATTGTGGTGATCTTTTTACCTCCGATCGCTACAGAAGTATACTCCTGTAAGAGTTCCTTAGTGATGTTATAACGCTGCAATGCCTCAGTATCTATGTTGATATCTATGAAAAAACCTGCACTTGCCTGATCAGAGAAAACAGACTGTGTACCTCTAAGTTCACGAAGTTTCGACTCTATCTTCATAGCTACAGATTGTAGTCCTTGCGCATCTTTTCCATAAAGTTTGATACCCAGTGGAGTTCTTATCCCTGAAAGCAGCATATCAATACGACCGCGTATAGGATAGGTCCAAGAATTTACGAGACCTGGTACCTGCAGGGCTTCTTCCAGTTCTTCCATAAGTTTTTCATGTGTCATGCCTACACGCCACTGTGATTTTGGTTTAAATGTAATGATGGTTTCGATCATACCAAGAGGTGCAGGGTCTGTAGGTGAATTTGCACGGCCACCTTTACCAAATACCGTGTCTACTTCAGGAAAACTTTTAATAATCTTATCGGTTTTTTGTGTCAGTGCTTTACTTTGATCTACTGAAATACCATAAGGGGTTACAGGCATATACATGACTGTTTGTTCATTGAGCATAGGCATAAATTCCCAGTTTAGTTTTTGGTAAAGAGGAAGAGCAAATGCAAGTCCACCGATAGCAAGCCCAATGATAAGGTATTTGAGTTTTAATCCATAGACCAGGAGTGGATGATATAACCAAATGAAAAAACGGTTAAGTGGATTTTTTGACTCGGGGATGATCTTCCCTTTTACAAAGTAAATCATCAAGACAGGTACGAGTGTAATTGAGAGAATCGCCCCTGCGGTCATCGCAAAGGTTTTGGTAAAAGCAAGAGGGTTAAAGAGCAGTCCTTCTTGACCAGAGAGTGCAAAGATGGGTAAAAAAGAGACAACAACAAGTGCCAAAGCAAAGAAGATCGGTCGCCCAACGAGCTGAGAAGATTTAACAATGGTTTTAACGCGTTCATCATGATGAAGTTGTCTGCTTTTCTCCTCTTCTTGTTTATGTATTGCTTTGTGGGCATTTTCTATCATCACAATGGAAGCATCCACCATAGCACCAATCGCAATGGCGATACCTCCCAGACTCATAATGTTGGATCCTATACCAAAAAGTTTCATCATAAGAAAGGGCAGGGCTATGGTCAAAGGGAGTACGATAAGCATGATAAGCGTAGAACGAAAGTGCATTAAAAACAAACCGATAATGATGATGACGATAATACTCTCTTCAAGTAGTGTTGTTTGTAGGGTCTCTATTGCTGATTCAATGAGTCCTGAACGGTCATAGGTAGTAATAACGTCTACACCTTCTATCTTGAGTTCTTCCATTTTAGACTTGATACGTTTTATGGCAGTATAAACATCTTCACCATAACGTACCATGACAATACCACCGACGACTTCTCCTTCTCCATTAAGATCCGCGATCCCACGTCTGGCAGCAGGTACCATCTCCACACGGCCTAACTGAGAGAGCGTAAGCGGCACACCATCTTTGGTAGTGACTACAAGTTGTCGTATCTCATCTAAGTCTTTAATATATCCTTTTGCCTGTACCATCCACTCATAACCGTTTTGTATGACGATACGTCCACCAGTATCATTGTTGTTTTCTTTAAGTGTTTTAGAGATATCTTTGATAGAAAGATCATACTGAACGAGTGCATCATTGTTTACTGTGATCTGGTAGGTGGGTACAAAACCACCTATGCTGGCAACTTCACTTACACCGTCCACACCCATAAGTGCATACTTGTAATAGTAGTCTTGCAGTGTTCGCAATTCGTCAAGGGTTTTGGTTTGAGATGTGAGGGCATACTCATATGCCCAGCCTACACCGGAAGCATCAGGACCAAGTGTAACCTCCATTGTATCTGGGATCTGACTTTGGATGGATGCCAGTTGCTCAAGTACACGGCTTCTGGCCCAGTAGAGGTCAGTACCTTCTTTAAATATAATGTATATCAGAGCATTTTCATAGGTTGAAAACCCACGTACTGTTTCGATATCGGAGATAGCGAGAAATTGTGAGACTAATGGATAGGTTCCTTGATCTTCTATAATTTCAGGACTTTGTCCTTTCCACGTTACTTGGACGATTACCTGTGGAGGTGAAAGATCAGGAAGGGCATCTAAAGGTGTGTTTTTCATCGCCCAAATGGAACCTACAATAAGGAAAATGGTGGTCATAAGAACGAGAAAGCGATTTTTAACCGAAAGTGCTATGAGTCGTTCTATCATTAATACACTCCGTTAATTTGTGCATCTGAATCCATCATGAAGAGAGCATTATTTACCAGGTTATCACCTTCTTTAAGACCTTTTAAGACTTCATAATATTCAGTATCTAAAGGTTTGATTTGGATGACGATTGGTTCATACTCTCCTTTAAATTCTGTCGCAAGAAACGCATACCATATTCCATTCTTACGTATGGCTGCAGTACGTGGTATGACAAGACGACTTTTTGCATCGGCTGAGGCATTCACTTTTGCATACATGCCTGGCTTTAATAGACCTTCATTATTATCCAGTGTCAGTCTTAATGTAGCAGTAGCTTCTTTAGGATCCAGACTAGGATAGAACAGGGATTTTTTTGCCGTATATGTTTTATGGATGCCTTTTGCTTTGACTGTAAAATGCTTGAGTGTAGAAAGTTTTTCTATCTCATCTTGATAAAGTTTTACTTCCATCCATACTTTCTCTAGATTGACTATTTGAAAGAGCTTTTTTTGTGTGTCAAAAGAGGCACCCTGATTAATATTTTTTTCAAATATCCATCCAGATTGTGGTGCATAGATAGTAGTGAATTCATCGACATTACGCTCAGTCTTTATACGTGTTATCTCTTCGTCACTTACCCCTAGAAGACGCAATTTGGTTTGTGCACTCTGAAGCATCTGAGGAGAGGCACGTTTTTCATTGAAATCTAAAGAGTGCAGGTAATCTTGTTTAGCTTTGTAGACTTCAGGAGAATAAACACGTGCTAAAGGATCACCTTTGACTACTTTTTTGTAGAGTGTATCGGCAAAAAGTTTTGTTACATAACCTGAAAACCAGGCATGAATATCAATCTTTCTTGAGTCTTCTGGAACGATATATCCATAGTTTATTTGTTTTTTGGCTGTAGACATTGTTTTTACTTTTATGGTCTTTACATTAAAAAGCTGTTCCACAGTTGGAGTATGTGCTTTTTGAATTTCAGCCTGTATAAATACGGGCAGCAGTAAAAGTATAAGTGTTGTCTTTATAGTATTAAAGGGCATTACAGTTCTCCTATGAGAGATTTAAGTCTGGCTTGTGTACGAAAGTATTCAGCTTTTATAGTGGCACGCTGCTCTTCAAGTGCAAGTTTTTGTTCTAAGAGATTTGTATAGGTAAAGAGGTCACCCCCACTTTGAATGTTAGACTGACTCAGTTCAAACATATGCTCAAGTTGTGGCAGGCTTTCATTTTGAATTATGTTATAGATCTCATATGCTTCAGAGTGTTTTGCATGCATAATGTCTATTTTACTCTCTAATGAAGCTCTG
>NZ_JBFENQ010000047.1:0-11550 GCF_041551015.1 Sulfurovum sp.
AGTTTTTTACACATATAGTAGTGGTAATACCTTATATAGATCTTATCATACATAGCCAAGTTCTTTTCCATCTTCTCTATAGTAGATAAAGGGCTAAGTGCCATCATAAGTGCTCGAAGATTCCATTTACCTATCTGTGGTTGATTTGCAAAACTGTAGCGTCCGTTTACATCTGTATGGTTACATACATTGTCATGACGAAAGTCATCTAAAAATGCATAAGGTCCATAGTCTATAGTCAATCCCGCTATGGACATATTGTCTGTATTCATTACACCATGGTTAAAACCAACTGACATCCATTGCGCCATCAGTCTGGCCGTGATGATCATGACATCATTAAAGAGCAGTGTATAGCGATTCTCTTTACCCTTGATATGCGGAAAGTTCTCATCTATGACATAATCAGCCAAAGCTTCTAGTTCTTTGAACAAACCTTGGTTAGCATAGTATTCAAAAGTACCAAAACGTACCCATGAGGTGCTGACACGGCAGACCATAGCAGCTTTTTCTATCGTCTCTCGCCGTACATTATGGTCTGAACCTATGATGCCTAAACAAAGCGTACTTGGGATACTCAGTCCCTGCATCGCTTCACTCATGAGATACTCTCTAATGCTTGAACGCAATACTGCACGTCCATCACCATGACGGGAATACTCAGTCATTCCAGCACCTTTAAGTTGCATATGGTACTTGTCTATCGTACCTATGTTGATCGCTCTTCCGTCACCAAGTCTGGGTACATAATGCCCAAACTGATGCCCCGCATAACACATAGCAAAAGTATCTGATCCTTCTACTTCATGCTGACCATTGAGAAACTTTACAAACGCTTCACTCTCCAGCTCACTTTCATCGATGTCAAGTACTTTTGCTACATCCTTGTTCGCATGTATAAGATGGGGTTTTATAAGAGGCGTTGGTGTCACTCTATCGTAACACTCATCTGATAGCTCTAAGTATGGATTGGTTAGTTTTAATTCATTTAATTTCATGCTTGCATTCTACACACCATGGCTTTGATGCTACTTAAGCCAAATAGGAGTATAATCACACAATTAAATTTGTAAGGAATATCACTATGGGTAGAGCGTTTGAATACCGTAAAGCAGCGAAAATGAAAAGATGGGGAACCATGTCAAGAGTTTTCCCTAAATTAGGAAAGATCATTACCATGGCAGCTAAAGAAGGCGGTCAAGATCCAGACATGAACCCTAAACTTCGTACGGCTATTCTCAATGCAAAAGCGCAAAATATGCCTAAAGACAATATCGATGCAGCGATCAAAAGAGCATCAGCTAAAGATGCTGCAGATATTAAAGAATTGACGTACGATGTCAAAGCTGTACATGGTGTGCAGATGATCGTAGAGTGTGCTACAGACAACAATACAAGAACGGTTGCAAATGTAAAAGCTATTCTTACTAGAAACGGTGGAGAGATGCTTACATCCGGTTCTCTAAACTTTATGTTTACCCGTAAATGTGTTTTTGTATTTAACAAAACGGATGATATGGACCTCGAAGAGTTAGAACTTGAACTTATTGACTTTGGGTTAGAAGAGATAGAAGAAGATGTAGAACCTCAAGAAAATGGTGATGACATCAATATTATAAGAGTTTACGGTGATTTTACTGCATTTGGTGAACTTAGCAAAGCATTGGAAGACATGAAAATAGAAGTAAAAAAAGCGACATTAGAGTACATCGCCAATACACCTGTAGAGCTCAATGACGAACAGATGGAAGAGATAGATACACTCATCGACAAACTCGAAGATGATGAAGATGTACAAGCTGTTTATACAAACATTGCCTAATATAATATATTGTGTTGATTTGAAGTAGGAGGCATATCCTAAATAGAAGATATGCCTCAGGGAAGAATAAAATTATCTATTAATAAAATGTCATTAATAGGTGCGGAGAAGACTCAGGAATATTCACTCCCGCAGTGTCAGACTGTGCCATGTGATGTGCTGATGCACTTGACGCCAAACCGATAGCCAATAGTAATATTGTTGTTAATTTTTTCATATTAAATCCTTTTAGTTTTATTATAATGTTGTTGATTGAATCCGTAGATCAGAAAATTTATTCGAATACTAAATCAAGATGACCTGAAGTTGATGACATATTTCCACCTGCATTATCTGACGGTGATGGATGATGTGCTGATACACTTGATGCCAATCCAGCTGCTAAAAGTAATAGTGTTATTAATCTTTTCATTTGAATCCTTTCTATTTAAAGATGAGGAATTATAAAAGATAAGTGTGAAGATAGTGTGAAGATATATCATTTATATCTTATGCAGTGATTACAGCCCAAAAGCTGTAATCAGTTAGAGAGAAAGTTAGTGTGCTCCGTGTTGCTCCACAAACTCTTCATAGCCACCCTCGAAATCGATCACCGTTCCATCTTCATTGAGCTTAATGATACGATTTGCAAAAGCATCGATGAGTTCTCTATCATGTGAGACACAGATCACACCGCCTTGGTAATTATGTAAAGCTTCACCTAATGCAACGATAGCCTCAAGATCAAGGTGGTTGTTTGGTTCATCCATCACCAAGAAGTTCGAAGAGTCCATCATGATCTTAGAAAGCATTACACGGTGTTTTTCACCACCTGAACATGCATTAATCTTCTTTTTCTGTTCTTCTCCTGAGAAGAGCATACGACCCAGTGTTTTTCTTATATCATCAATATGCCATTTTTGGTCAAATCCCTGTATCCATTGTGGTAACTCTTCATCACCTACTACCAAGTCTGTAGTGTTCTGCGGGAAGTAACTGTGTGTGATAGTCTGTCCCCATTTAAAGGTACCACTATCTGCCTCTGTCTCTCCCATAAGAATTTTAAGAAGTGTTGTCTTACCTACACCATTGGTACCTATAAGGGCTATTTTATCGCCTTTGTTTATCTTAAATGTAAGATTTTCAAATACTTTTTCACCATCATAGCTCTTAGAAAGACCTTCAACTTCAAGTACTTCATTACCGATCTCTCTATGTGCTTTGAACATGATAGACGGATCACGGCGTGATGAGAGTTTTATGGCTTGAACATCTAATTTATCTAATTGTTTTTGTCTTGATGTTGCCTGCTTTGCTTTAGAGGCATTTGCAGAAAATCTCGCAATAAAGCCTTCAAGTTCTTCTTTCTCTTTTAATGCTTTACTTCTATCTGTTTCAGCTTGTTTAGCAATGAGATTTGCCGCGATATACCATTCATCATAGTTTCCGGTGAACTCACGTATATTTTGAAAATCAAGGTCAAGGATGTGTGTCACAACACCATTTAGAAAGTGTCTATCGTGAGAAATAACAAGTAGTGTACCTTCATGACGTTTAAGTTCATTTTCTAACCAAGAGATCGTTTCCATATCCAGGTTGTTCGTAGGCTCATCAAGTAACAATACATCTGGTTTCAAGAAAAGTACCTGTGCCAGTAAGATCTTGAACTTGTCACCACCTGTAAGTGAAGACATAAGATCATCATGTTGTGATGCAGGAAAACCTAGAGCTTCAAGCAGTTTTTCTATCTTTACATCAGATTCATAGGTAGGATCTTCATCTGCACAGATCATTTCAAGTTCAGCTAGACGGTTATTGACAGCATCATCTTCAAAGTCACCCTCCATGTAGAGTTTCTCTTTCTCTTTTTGTGCATCAAAAAGTTTTTTGTTTCCATAAAGTACGGCATCTTTAAGGGTATAATCTTCAAAAGCATACTGGTTTTGACTAAGCATACCCAGTTTCAATCCTGGCTGAAGCTGTACTTCACCATCACTTTGTTCTATCTCTCCTGCAAGTATCTTCATAAATGTAGACTTTCCTGCTCCGTTTGCTCCTATGAGCCCATAACGTTTACCTGCATCTAAAGTGATATTGATCTTATCAAAAAGCACTCTTTTCCCATAGCGCTGTGTTAAATTTACTGTACTAAGCAAGTCTAATCCTTATATATTTATATCTATTTAGTTAGTGGGATTTTAGCATAATGTTCTGAAAGTGTACAAAAACGTATGTATCTGTCCAAATATCAGACTGAGAGGATATGTTAAACGATAATTAGATCATTAGGTAGAATATCATGATGTTCTGAAGAAGGAAAAGTTTCAATGAGTTTGTTGGAACACATCTCAATGGCATCAAGGTAACCTTCTCCAAAATTACCTTCTTTAACCTTTTGTGTAAAATGATGTACAACTGTTTCTAAGAATTCATTATCTATCTTTTCACTTACACCACTGTCTACAATAATTTCTACATATTTTTCTTTGATGCTCACAAAAAATAAAACTGCCTGATGATTAGATGTTTGATGAAGGCCTTGTATAACAAACTGTTTGTGTGCATTATGTGATGCTCTTTTGTGTTTGACTGATTTAGGAATGAGTAGATATTTGATATAAGAATTTTGAACAATTAACAAAGTCACAGCAAATAAAAGTAATTGAATATTATAGATATTTTCAAGATTAGTAACAGAAAAAAAAGTAAAATGAAACATAGGATACATTAAAGAAAATACCGCAGCATACATGATAGGTATAAACGTATACTCATCACTCTTTTGTGTGATCATAGCAACCAATTCACAAGAGCTTTTTTCTTCGACCTCTTTTATTTTTGATTTTATCTTTTTCTGCATCATTTGATTAATCATTACCAACTCCCACTAGCTCCACCCCCGCCAAAACTTCCTCCAAATCCGGAAAAACCATCACTGCTACTGCTGCTATCACCCCATGAGCTACTACCATAATCAAAACCGCTTCTATTTCTCTTATCATAAAAAAATGTCACTAAGAAGACAATCACTGACAACATTAAAGAAAAATAAATGATGTGAAAGATGATCCAGGATACTATTCCCACAACACTTGAAGAAGTAAGACTGATAAGTAATTTATTAACACCATTTTCCTCATCGATAGTACGTGATATAATCAACCACAATAATGAACCAATGAAGAAAAAAGTAAAGATCAAATAAGAAGAACTGAAAGATGATGATACAGGAGTAGCTTTATATTCTCCGGCAATTGATGCGATGATAGAATCGATACCTTGGTTTATTCCTTCATAAAACTTTTTTTGTTTAAATGCTGGTATGATCTTATTTTGAATAATATCATGTGCTCTTGCATCAGGAAGTACACCTTCTAAACCATACCCTACTTCGATACGTACTTTTCTATCATCTTTGGATACGATAAGCAAAACACCATTATTCTTATTTTTTTGCCCGATTTTCCAATGACGGCCCAGTTGATACCCATACTCTGAAATTTCATATCCGCCTAGGTCTTTTAATATAACTACAACTATCTGATTGGTTGTTTTAGCTTCATGCTCTTTTAATTTTGTGATTAAAGTTGCTGTCTGATCGGAAGTCAATATCCCGGCAGTATCCACAACCCTATCGGTTAATACCGGAAAATTCGGTACAGCAAATAATATGATAGGTATCACAAACCATACTAAAAATGCTGTAGATAGTTTTTTCATCTTTATCTTAGAATTTCACTTCTGGTGTAGATTGTTCAGCTGGTGATGCAGAGAAAGTTTGTTTTACTTCAGCATCAGGATACAAAAAAGCTGCTACCCATCGACCAGGAATTGTACGTAATTCAACATTATAAACTTTTACTGCAGCAATATAATCTCTACGTGCAACTGAAATTCTATTTTCCGTTCCTTCGAGTTGTGTTTGAAGTGCTAAAAAGTTTTTATCTGCTTTTAAATCAGGATATCGTTCACTTACCATCATTAATTTATTTAAGGCAGAACTTAAAGCATCTTGCGCTTTTTCAAATGCCGCAAAAGCATTTGGATCATTCAATACTTCTGGTGTCACAGTAAGCTGTCCCACTTTACTGCGTGCTTTAGTCACTTCTGTAAATACTTCTTTTTCATGTGCAGCGTATCCCTTAACAGTCGATACTAAATTTGGAATCAAATCAGCTCTTCTTTTATATTGATTTTGTACTTGAGACCAAGATTCTTTTACATTTTCATCATAGGTTGGTACTCTATTCATATGCAGCACAAAGAAATATACAACTGCTACTGTAATCAAACCAACTATCACACCAAACTTTTTCATCATTTTCCTTTTACTTTTTTAACTTCATATTTAATGTTGAAAATTATATCTTATTTATTTATTTATCTTTTAATTCAAGATCTCCACAATATTTTCAAGAGGACGGCCAATAGCAGCTTTACCGTCTTTCATAACGATAGGTCTTTCTATCAGCTTAGGATTTTCTACCATAGCCTCTATAAGTTTATCTTCATCTGTAACCTCTTTGAGGTTTAACTCTTTATAAATGTCCTCTTTTGTGCGCATTAGCTCTCTTGCTGTTATACCCAGCATTTTAAGTACTGCTGTTAATTCTTCTTTTGTTGGAGGCGTATCTAGGTATTTGACTACTTCTGCATCAATGCCTTTTTC
The DNA here is from genome assembly GCF_041551015.1 of Sulfurovum sp. Lineage (GTDB taxonomy): Bacteria > Campylobacterota > Campylobacteria > Campylobacterales > Sulfurovaceae > Sulfurovum. Next base: position 6,471 of record NZ_JBFENQ010000047.1, read on the forward strand.
TTCTAAAAGTGCTGCTGCGTTTCTTGATTTAGAGCATCTTGGGTTATGCCATATGGTTACATTTGCCATAGTATTTTCCTTTATTATGTAATTTAACTATTTTTTATCAGACTGGTAACAACTCTATTGTCTTTACCTTCATACTCAACTTATATTTTTATGTACGTTATCTTCTGTCTAGTCATCCTTGTCACCGTTTAACTCTTTGGGTATATTTTTATTGGTCTGAGCACCCAACTCTTTCAGCTGTTCTACTTGTCTTACAAGATTTCCTTTCCCGTCACTCAACTTGTTTCGTGCTGCAGAAAAACTGCTCTGAATCCCGTCAATTTGTTTGGAGATCTTCATAAGGTCTTCAGAGAAACCGACAAACTTGTCATACATAGCACCTGCCCTTCTGGCTATCTCTTGGGCATTTTGGTTTTGACGTTCATATTTCCAAACATTTTCCACGGCTCTCATCGCTACAAGTAACGTTGTCGGTCCAACAAGAAGTATCTTATTTTTAAAGGCATTGTCATAAATGCTGCTGTCATGTTCCAGGGCTACTGCCAATGCACCCTCTATAGGCATGAACATAAAGATAAAATCTAAGGTATTGACCTCTTTTAGACGCTCATAGTTCTTATTGGAGAGTCCCTCAACATGTGCCCTGATAGAATTTAAGTGTGTTGCAAGATGCAGTGCTCTTGCATCATCATCTCCAGCATTCACAAAACGTTCATAGGCTACAAGCGACGTTTTAGCATCAATGATAACATCTCTATTGTCAGGTAAATGCACTACTACATCAGGTCGCAAAATTTCATTTTCGTCTGTACGGAGACTTACTTCACGTTCAAATTCAAACCCTTTACGGAGTCCTGAAGCTTCCAATACATTTTCAAGTACCATTTCACCCCAAACTCCCTGCTGTTTGCTATCTCCTTTAAGGGCATTGGTGAGATTAATAGCATCTTTACTTATTTTTTTATTGAGCTCTTTAAGTGAATTGATTTCATTTTTCAACACTGCCCTGTCTTGACTCTCAGTATTGTAAGTGTCCGCTACTTGTTTTTTAAACTCTGTGATCTGTGTTTGAAGCGGTTTTATCATGTTGTCCAGGTTTTCTTTTGAGAACTCTGCAAACTTCTGAGAATTTCCATCAAAAACTTTTTTAGCCAGAGCTTCTAACTCATCTTTGATCTCTTTTTTATGGCTGAGCATCATCTCTTTCTGAGACATTGCATGTCGCTCTTCACTTTCAAGTTTCATCAATAATCGTGCATTGTTTGTACGGTATCGGCTGTTGTCTTCAAGTATGCTATCCTGTCGTTCTTTGAGAGTGTTATGTTCCTCTAACAATGCTGTATGTATCTCTTCTGCACTCTCAAGTTTAGCCTTGATCTGACTTAGCTCTTTTTCCAATTCATTATGTTTATTCTGTAGGGATAGCAGTGTTTGATTGGTGGAGTTCAGTCTCTCTTTCGTCTCTTCAAATTGTTGTAACTCCTGTTCATTACTTGCATTTTTGATCTTATAGGCTTGGAGTTCATGCTCCAAGGCAGAGATGTATTCTGTTTTCTCTTTGTTATCAACCTTTGTATTCCAAAATCTGTCTTTATAAACTTTGATTTTCATAGCTGATACAATAACAATAAGCACAATAACCAGAAGTACAACCAATGCTAAACCTACCATCAGCATCAAAGTAGAGTCATTTTGTATCTTTAACAATAACTCTTGCATATTTATCCTTGTATCATGTCATAGTTTTTAGGATAGTTACACTTCATACTTTGCGTAGGTAGATTTCCTTTTCCGTATTTCATGTGCTTAAAGACTATCTGAACTTTGTTATCTAGATCATCATAATAAGCGATACTGTGAAGTTTTTGTTTAGTGTCAACCTGAATCGTATATTGTTTATTTTCATACTCTGCTACATAGATATTTTCACTGTACAGTTTTGCTTTTTTTAATATCTTGGCGATATCTATGCCATTTGATATACGATAAACAGACACCTGTTCCAGATCATGGTCTACTACAAGCAGTTCCAGCCCGTTGCTACATACCTCTTTTTGTGTCGGTTCTTTATAACTCCATTTAAAAAGTCTTTCATTTGAAAAACGTACTTTTCCACGGTAGGTAATCACTTTTTCTTTTGTATTTGTTATTTTCTGTGTAAAATCTGCTTGAAAATTTTCTGGTAATTCTACGTTGGCAGACAGCGCAGAAAATGCCAATAATAATAACGATAATAGTCTCATTCTTTTTCCTTTTATAACTTGAAATATACCAAAATAGCACTTGTATAGTGTTAATATCTGTCATATTGTCATAAAATTGTGAGGTAAGCGTGTGAAGCGTTCATCCTTTCTTCTTTCCTAACGGAATATTAATCACTATTTAGATAAAATAATTCCAATTTATGCAAAGGCAAAATCTACAATGATAAAAAGCGTACTCAAACTCTTTGGCACACAAAATGACAAGATCGTAAAGAACTATCTCAAAAAAGTAAAAAATATCAATATACTTGAATCTCATTATGAAGCAATGGATGATGAATCACTCAAAGCTGCATTTGAAACACTTAAAAATGAAGTGCAAAGTGGTACTAAAACATTAAATGATGTACTTTATGACTCTTTTGCTATCACTAGAGAAGCTGCAAAACGTGCTTTAGGCATGAGACATTATGATGTACAGATGGTGGGGGGGCTGGTACTCAACGACGGTAACATCGCAGAGATGAAAACAGGTGAAGGTAAAACACTCGTAGCAACACTTGCTGTAGTCCTCAATGCTATGACCGGTAAAGGTGTACATGTCGTGACAGTCAATGACTACCTTGCAAAAAGAGACTCAGAAGAGATGGGTAAACTCTATGAATTCCTAGGCTACAGTGTAGGATGTATCACAACAGATATACATAATGATATGGGTAGAAAAGCACAATACGATGCAGATATCACCTATGGAACAAACAACGAATATGGTTTTGACTACCTTCGTGACAACATGAAAGTAAGAGCCGAAGAGAAAGTGCAACGTGAACACCATTATGCCATCGTGGATGAAGTAGACTCCATCCTCATTGACGAAGCCAGAACACCGCTGATCATCTCAGGACCTACACAACGTGATCACAACCATTATGCCAAAGCGGATGCTATCGCTAAACAGATGGTACGTGGAGAAAAGATAGAAACAAAACCGGGAGAACCGGAGCAAACTACTGGTGATTTCATCGTTGATGAAAAGAACAGAACGATCATCATGACAGAAGACGGGTTACAAAAAGCACAAGACCTCTTTGAAGTCGAAAATCTTTATAGTCTTGAAAATGCTGTACTTTCTCATCACCTTGACCAAGCGCTCAAAGCACACTATATCTTTGAAAAAGATGTCGACTATGTCGTACAAAACAATGAGATCATTATCGTTGATGAATTTACAGGAAGACTCTCTGAAGGACGTAGATATTCAGAAGGTCTACACCAAGCACTTGAAGCCAAAGAAGGCGTGGAAGTTCAGGAAGAGTCACAAACTCTGGCTGAGATCACGTATCAAAACTACTTTAGACTCTATGAAAAGCTTGCCGGTATGACAGGTACAGCACAAACTGAAGCCACTGAATTTTCTCAGATCTATAGCCTTGATGTTATCTCTATTCCTACCAATGTTCCTGTCGCTAGATTAGACAAAAATGACCTTATCTACAACACGGAACGTGAAAAAATGGATGCTGTGGTAAGAAGAGTGAAAGAACTCAATGAAAAAGGACAGCCTGTACTCATAGGTACAGCTTCCATTGAAAAATCTGAAATGATCCATGAGAGACTGAAAAAAGAGAAGATCGTTCATAATATACTCAATGCTAAAAATCATGCACAAGAAGCAGAGATCATCATAAATGCTGGACAAAAAGGTGCGGTGACCGTTGCAACAAACATGGCAGGACGTGGAGTTGACATCAAGATAGATGATGAAGTTAGAGGTCTTGGCGGACTGATGATACTTGGTACAGAGCGTCACGAGAGTAGACGTATTGACAACCAGCTCAGAGGACGTTCCGGACGTCAAGGTGATCCGGGAGAAAGTCAGTTCTTCCTTAGTCTGGATGACAATCTTCTTCGTATCTTTGGTGGAGAGAAGATCAGAAACATCATGAACAGACTTGGTGTAGAAGATGGTGAATACATCGACTCTAAGATCGTTACACGTTCTGTAGAGAAAGCACAGAAAAAAGTAGAGAACCAACACTATGAATCAAGAAAACATATCTTGGAATATGATGATGTGGCCAATCACCAAAGAAAAGCGATCTATGCATTTAGAAATCAACTCCTTGATCCGAAGTTTGACATTGCTGTCAAGATCAAAGAGAATCGTGCAGAATACATAGACCATCTTTTAACAGAAGCTGAAATTTTTTCAGGTATGCCGACAGAAGATTTTGATGTAGAGAGACTTGCTGCATTGATCAAAGAAGAGCTGCGTATAGAAGTTCAAAGTGAACAGTTCAAAGACAAAGAGCTAGAAGATATCCATTCTATGATCACCGAAATGATGGAGAACCTCTACGAACGCAAAATGTCTCAGATCGATCCGGAACAAAGACAAGAGATAGAACGTATCTTATACCTTCAAGTGCTTGATCCTCAATGGAGAGACCACCTTTATGAAATGGATGTACTCAAAACAGGTATTGGACTTAGAGGATATAATCAAAAAGACCCATTGACTGAGTACAAACAAGACAGTTATAAACTCTTTACAGACCTCGTAAGCCGTATCAAACTAGAGGCCGTGAAGGTACTTCAGCTTGTGCAGTTTGACTTTGAGTCTCCTGAGGAAGAGGAAGCTGCAGTTGAGCACATCAGAGAAGAGTTAGAGAGCGATATAGTAAATGCAACACTTAATCAGTCTTATGAAGAAGGTGTCATTGTTGAAGATTCATCAAAACTAAAGCCTATCACAGGATCGAAAAAACCTAAAAGAAATGATCCGTGTCCATGCGGATCAGGTAAAAAATATAAAAACTGTTGTGGACAGAGCGGACCTAAAAAAGGTCTCTTGGCATAATGTCCAC
>NZ_JBFENQ010000048.1:0-11489 GCF_041551015.1 Sulfurovum sp.
CACATTTTTTGCAAAGTAAGGGCATAGAAGCCAAGGCTTATCATGCAGGGCTCCCTACTGAAGAGAAGAACCGTACCTATGCAGATTTTGTAGCAGACAGGGTACAGATAGTAGTAGCAACCATTGCTTTTGGGATGGGAATTGACAAGAGTAACATCCGTTTTGTCGTACATATGACCATGCCAAAGACTTTAGAAAACTATTATCAGGAGATAGGACGTGCAGGAAGGGATGGTGTAGACTCTGAAACACTCTTGCTCTTTTCAGCACAGGACATTGTGCAGCAAAAAATGTTTATAGAAGATCTGCCGGAGACACCTTACAAACAACACGCATTTAATAAGCTCGACAGTATGGTACGCTTTGCCAACTCTGAGAATTGTAGGCATCAGAGTATTGCTGCCTATTTCGATGACCGTATGGAAGCATGCGGAGATAAATGTGACAATTGTACGGCACCTGCAAGTGAAAAGATAGATATCACCACTGCAGCACGTATGCTGCTTTCAACTATCTTACGTACAGATCAGAGTTTTGGTTTACACTATGTGATAGATGTTCTGAAAGGAAGCAAAGAACAAAGAGTATTGCAAAATGGGCATGATACCCTTTCTGTATATGGCATAGGAGATGAATACAGTAAATCACAATGGTTGACAATAGGTGACAAGTTATTGGAATTGAATGCTGTGGAAATAGGTGAATTTAAAGTCTATAGATTGACAGCCTTTGGCATAGAAGTGATTAAAGGAGCACATCAGATCGAACTCAAAAAAGAGAGACTTACCGTACAAAAAGCTGAGACTAAAAAGAAAGTGACTTATTTTGATGATTATGATGTTGAAGTGTATGATAAGCTTCGTGATCTGCGTACACAAATAGCTTCTGAAAAAGGCATACCTCCTTATATCGTCTTTTCTGACAAAACATTGAAAGACTTAAGTATGAAGGTCCCGCAAGACAAAGAATCTATGCTTGAAGTACATGGTATCGGAGAAGTGAAATTTGAACGTTATGGGAAAGAGTTTCTTACTCTTTTGAATGATGAACTCTAAACCATTATGTGGAATAGATGAAGCAGGTCGAGGACCTTTGGCCGGTTCATTGGTCATCGCTGGTGTAGTGTTGAAAAACCCTATTGAGGGGCTGATGGATTCTAAGAAGCTGACAGAGAAAAGACGTGATGCACTCTATCCTCTTGTAATTGAAAATTCAGCGTACCACATCGTCTCTTTTTCGGCTCATGAGGTCGATAAGATGGGTATATCTAAATGTTTACAGCTAGGTTTACAAAGTATACAGAAACACTTGCCAGAAGTTGAGTATCTTTTTGACGGAAACAGTACTTTTGGCGTTGAAAACATCACAACCATGATCAAAGCAGACAGTAAAGTGGCTGAAGTCAGTGCTGCAAGTATTTTGGCAAAAGTTACACATGACAGAGAGATGATAGAAATGGCAAAAAAGTATCCGGAGTATGGGTTTGAAAAACATAAGGGGTATGGGACCAAAGCTCACATTGAGGCTTTAATCAAATATGACCGTTGTGAAATGCATCGAAAAACGTTTAGAGTGAAAGGTTTGGATACCCCTCCTCTCTTCTAAAATTCTACAGGTTTTCCATTGATCTTCAATGTACCATTCTGTATTTCAATTTTATAGACTCTCTGTCCTAAGACTCTTTTAGGTCGGTACATCATATAGGTTAACATAGCTTTAGGATCTTCTTTAATGAGTTCAAGAAGCTCTTTTGAAAGTGATAGGTTTATATCTCCTTCCATTTTCTTCAGAGCATGTTTAGGTTTCATTCCTAGGCGGTAAATATCTAAAGATTCATCTATATCCAATTTTGCATCAAGGTTAAATCCATTCATCTCTTTCCCATGAAGTGTTACTTTATTAACGGAAAGATTTGCTATATCAAAATGCATATTATTTGAAACAAGTGTTTCTAAATGTGTATCAAACTCTTTTTCTTTCTTTGAGTCTGTTTTTTGTAGTTTTTCCAAAGTATCTATATCAAGGTTGCTGACATTCATATCAAGCTCTAACGTCTGCATGCCAAATTTTTCTTTTTCAAAGAGGAGATCAAGGTTTTTAATTTTTGCTTTGAGTGTTTCTGTAGCCAGTCCATTTTTTACTATGGATGTTGAGTGCAGTACGATGGTATCGGCAAAGAGTGTACCTTCTTCTCCCTCAGCAATGTTTATCTGCTCTATACTGTAGTCTGTAGTATAATCATAAGCAGTTGATCCTGTAAGTGCATAATGACTTTGATATCCAGAGATAGTTCTATTGATCTCATTACTCATATAGAGGTGAAGGGTGTTAAATCTCTGCATGTATTTAACGATTTTTTCTTCTTTGATATCTCCTGAAAACTGAAGTCCATGAAGCGTTATTTTAACTTCTTTTTCTCCCTCTAAAACTTCGTTGATATCTTTTATATGACCTGTAAATGTAGTGGTACTATGGGTGATATCTACATGCATAAGGAATGTTTTTTTCTTTATCATAGCTTCAATTTGTCCTAAGACTTTTTTGTCGTTCTCAGTAGTAAAGGCTGCTGTTAGATATGTTGGTAGTGTAAGAGGATACAACTCTAAAGTAATGGTATCTTTTAAGTAACTCACATCAGTAGCTATCTGTACGCCTTTGAGCTCTTTTGCTTCTTCAAGAGTAACTTGAATACCTTTTTCTTTTAAAAATTGAGCAGCTTTCTCAGGATCATTGATTTGGACTACAAAGTGTTCTGTCTCTTTTTTGATCTCTCTATCTGAGACAGTAAACCCATTCATTTGCATTTGGGTGAGCTGTACATTCACTGCTTCTTGTAATGTATTTAGGTTTTTGACCTGTTGGGTATGATTAAAGTAGTAGAGTACAGTAGCAACGACAAGTACAAGTATCCCAAAACCTAATTTTTTTCGACTCATCATTGTCTGTATCGCTTGTACTGAATGTTATACAAATAATTTAATGATTTACTGTATTGTGTTTTACCACTTATAATTCTTGTCATCAATGACCTTTGTTGTAAAGAGCAGTTAAGTGTTCCATTTTCTTCCCCATGTTAAGCAAGGTCATATCAGCAAGAGTAAGTGCCATCATTGCTTCACATACTACTGCCCCTCTAATTGCTACACATGGGTCATGTCTACCTTTTAGGTTACATTTTACCTCTTCATTATGGGTCGTGATGGTTTGCTGCTCTTGAAAGATAGACGGTGTTGGTTTGAAGTGTGTTTTTACGATGATGGTATCACCATTAGATATACCGCCTAACATACCGCCAGAGTGATTGGAGGTAAAGCCCTCTAGAGTGATTTCATCATTGTTTTCGCTACCTTTTAGGTGTGTACTGGCTACGCCATCACCTATCTCTACAGCCTTGGCTGCATTGATACCCATCATAGCTTCTGCAAGTATGGCATCAAGTTTGTAGTAGAGTGGTTCACCTAATCCTATGGGTACACCTGTGGCCGTAGTAAGTACTACTCCACCTACAGAATCATGATTCTCTTTTGCTGCGAGTATAGCAGCTTCCTGTGCAGCTTCCTGTGCTGGGTCAAGCGCATACATTTTAGATGTTTTTGCATATTCAAAATCTTGTACAGCCCCTTTGATACCATCAACTTCACATAACCCGCTCTGTATGGAAACACCTAGCTCTTTAAGCATCAGTTTCGCAATGGCACCGCCTGCTACACGTGCAGCAGTTTCTCTAGCTGAACTTCTTCCGCCACCACGGTAGTCTCTTAATCCATATTTATGAAAGTAGGTAAAGTCTGCATGACCGGGACGAAAGAGGTCTTTCACATTCTCATAGTCTTTGGATTTTTGATTGGTGTTAAAGATGACCATAGCGATAGGCGTACCTGTACTTACCCCTTCAAATGTACCAGAAAGGATCTCAACTTTGTCATCTTCTTTACGCCCTGTCTCAAGTTTTGATTTACCTGGTTTTCGTCTGTCCAGTTCACTTTGTATAAAGGCCTCATCTATCTTAAGTCCTGCAGGTACACCATCAAGTATACAGCCAAGGGCCTTACCGTGAGATTCACCAAAAGTAGTGAGGGTTAGTTTTTTTCCAAAGGTATTCATGCTTTTAATTCCTTTAACGCAAGTTCAGCTGCTTTTTGTTGTGCTTCTTTTTTACTTTTACCTTTTGCAGTAGCAATGGTTTTGTCATCGAGGGTCACGGCAATAACAAACTCTTTTTTATGGTCTGGTCCTGAAGAGTCCAAAAGAGTATAGTTAGGTGTTACTCCATGGGTTGCCTGCGTGAGTTCTTGTAAGGCAGTTTTGTAATCTTTTGAGAGAGAGTCAAGATCTATTTTAGGGTGACTCTCTTCCAAAAGTTTGATGGATATCTCTTTAGCTGTAGCTAACCCTGCTTCAAGATAAATTGCACCGATGATCGCTTCAAAGGCATTTGAAAGTAATGAAGGTTTGTCTCGACCATTGTTGTTCTCCTCTGCCAATGAAAGGTAGATATATGATCCAAGGTCTAGTTTTCTTGCTAAAAGTGTAAAACCGCTCTCATTGACAAGTGAAGCACGGATCTTTGAAAGTATGCCTTCATTTGAATTTGGAAATCTAGTAAAAAGATACTCTCCTACAATGAGGTCGAGTACTGCATCTCCCAAAAATTCAAGCCGCTCATTATTGTAAGGCTTTTTGTAACTTTTGTGTGTCAAAGCCTCAATAATCAATTGCTTGTTTTTAAATGTATAGTTCAGTCGTTCTTCTAATTGACTGTAATCGTTCATTTTTTTCTCTCCTATCGTGTTAATTTTATTCTTTCGGCTTCATTACGTGCCAATTCATCACAGCGTTCATTTTCTGGATGTCCATCATGACCTCTTACCCAAGTACCGCTCACATTATGAGGAGCTGCAGCTTCAAGGTAGGCTTTCCACAAGTCTACATTTTTGACTTTTTTAAAATCTCTTTTGATCCAATCTTCTAACCATTCGTTGATGGCTTTGACGACATAGGAACTATCGGAGACAACTTCTACATCACAAGGCTCTTTAAGAAGCTTAAGCCCTTCTATCACACCTTGAAGTTCCATACGGTTGTTTGTAGTGTTTGCATCTGCACCAGAGTACTCTTTCATTATGCCTTTAAATTCTAAAATGCCTCCATATCCTCCGGGACCAGGGTTGCCCAGACTAGAACCATCAGAGTAAAGAGTAATCTGTTTTCGGACTTGATTTTGCAATTTTTTCCTCAACTTTAACAGAATTTAGCGCCATACAATTTGGACAGCGTTTGAAAGAAACAGGGAAACTCTGTTTACATTTTTGACATAGATAAGAGAATATCAAATCTCCCTCTTTAAAGCCATTTTGTTTTGCTGTAGCTAACATATCTACACTAAAGATACCACTTTGGATAGCAGGTTCTTGTAAATAACCTTTAGCATAGTAAAGCGTTTGTAGCTTATTATTGGATGTAATTATATCTAAATCGAGTTGTGAATTCGGTAAGAACCAAAGGACATCGAGAAGCTCTTTGATACGTTCAGGATCTATGATCTCCCAAGCACTTTTGGTATCAAGCTGTAAAAGTGCTTTGACTATGGGGCGATAGAGACTTTGTTCTTCATTTAATAGCTTTTTTAGTCTTTCAATTTTATCTTGTATAGCTAAGGTTTTATTTGCAAGGAGTTCTGAAAGATCTAGAAATTTTTCAAGTGATTTTGTTTCTTCCCCCAGCATATTTAGAGGTCCCAGAACTTCTCTTGCTTTGTCATATTTTTGCATGATCTCATATACGATACCCAGGCCATAAAGGACTGGTACATTACGAGGTTTCTTACGTAAAATTTCTGTATAGATACTTTGAGAGCGCTCTAAAAATCCTGCATGAAGATAAGTGTTGCCAAGACGCTCCATAAGTTCGATCTTACCTGAATCATGTGAAATATTTTTAATCAGGTAAAGATAGATGCTGATGGCTTTATGGTACTCCCCAGTATTCTCAAATGCTTTTGCAAGAAGTGTAAGGGGTTTAAGCATATGAGGTTCAAAAGGCATATCTGCAGTTTCCAAAGCACAATCAGCAGTGTCAAATTTTTCTAAAAATTTAAGTAAATTACCCTCTTCTTTTTGCTGCTTATGCAGTCCCCACCCATAGGTGACAAGGGCAATGATAAGAGAAATGACAACAATAAGCATAATGCTGAAAAGTGGGTCATTATATGCAGGTAATATATGTTCCAAAATAATCCTTAAGAGATGCAAATGCTATGGGTAAAAGGTTAAAGTAACTAGTCATGTGAGCTTTACTCTATTTACGTCTTTAAATTATATCTAATTAGATATAATTTTATTATGATAGATAATGCCTCGATAGAATCCTTAAAAAACAGTATTGACATTGTAGATGTGATCGGTAGCTTTATAGAGTTACGTAAAGCTGGAGCAAACTACAAAGCAAACTGTCCTTTTCATGGAGAAAAAACCCCTTCTTTTGTTGTAAGCCCAAGTAAACAGATATATCACTGTTTTGGGTGTGGAGTAGGGGGAGACAGCATCAAGTTTGTGATGGAGTTGGAAAAGCTCTCTTATCCTGAAGCGATAGAAAAGCTTGCTTCTATGAATAACTTTTCGTTGAATTACACCAAAGGAAGCTCTGACTACTCTGATGCAAAACGTGTACTTGAAGCAGTGGGGCAGTGGTATGTAAAAAATCTTAACCACAATGAAACGGCCATGAAGTACTTACTTGACAGAGGGATATCTCAAAATTCCATTGAAACGTTTGAGATAGGATATGTGCCAAGTGGACCAGAAGTGATGCAGTTTTTACAAAGTGCTTTACTTCCTTTGCCACTAGCTGCCGAAGCAGGCATCATCGCACAAAGTGAAAATGGAAATGGGTATTATGCACGGTTGGTAGAGCGGATCACTTTTCCTATCTATTCTACGAATGCATCTTTGGTCGGTTTTGGAGGGAGAACCATTACCAATCATCCTGCAAAGTACATCAACTCTCCCCAAACAAAACTTTTTAATAAATCACGGCTTCTTTACGGTTATCACTTGGCAAAAGAGAGCATTTATAAAAATAAAAAGATTATCATTTGTGAAGGATATTTGGATGTCGTAATGTTCCATCAAGCAGGCTTTAAAGAAGCGGTTGCAGGGATGGGAACAGCACTGACAACTGAACATTTACCTCTGCTTCGCAAAGGTGATCCAAAAGTGATCTTGGCTTATGATGGGGACAAAGCAGGTGTAGGAGCGGCACTTAAAGCTGCACAGATGTTATCGGTGGCAGGTTTTGATGGTGGAGTTGTACTTTTCCCTGACGGACAGGATCCTGCAGATCTCATAGCCAAAGGACAGAGTGAAACAGTGGCAAAGTTACTTCGTGAAGCGAAACCGTTGACCCCTTTTGTGTTAGAGATGATTGTTTCTATGTATAATTTAAAGGATCCTCATGCGAAGGAAGCTGCATTTGGTGCTGTCAAACAGTATCTTGATGCGCTTAGCCCTATCATCAAAGATTCGTACATTCCCACAGCAGCAACACTGCTTGGGCTTTCACCTAGTTTTTTTGGGAAAGAAACACGACCAGATAGAGCAAGAGATAGTTTTACACAAAAAAGAGGTGATTCTGCACATTTACAGATTATAAAAACATTGATAGAAAATCCAAACTTGATAGATAATGTATTGAATGTAATGGATGTTACTATGTTTGAGTCATATGCACCATTAGTAAGTGCTTTGATTACTGGAGAAAATGAGAATCCAGGGCTTATTAGATTGAGTTTAGATGATTCATTAGATATTTTAACGGAAGAAAAGTTAAATAAAGAACTGTGTGCATTATTACTTAAACAATATAATTTAAAGTTAAAAACAATTGCGAACTCTCAACAAATACCTTTTGAAAAAAAAAGATTTCTACTTTGGAAGATTAGAAAGGATATAATACCAAAATTAAAGAAAGGAGAATTGGTTGCTTACGATCCAATTCTTTAAGTTAAAGGAAATAAAATGGCAACAGCATCAGCAAGACATATATTGGTAAAAGATGAAGCACTTTGTAAAGAACTAAAAGAGAAGATAAATTCAGGTGAAATCAGCTTTGAAGAAGCAGCAAAGCAGAACTCTACTTGTCCATCAGGTGTAAGAGGTGGAGCATTAGGCACATTCGGTCCAGGTCAAATGGTACCAGAGTTTGATAGAGTTGTTTTTAATGATGAAGTAGGTGTGGTTCACGGTCCCGTGCGAACACAGTTTGGTTATCATTTACTTATAATAACAGAACGTTCATAAACACAGAGAGGTAGGTCTCCTACCACGTACTCACTTTTTATATTGGGGCATTAGCTCAGCTGGGAGAGCGCTTCGCTGGCAGCGAAGAGGTCATCGGTTCGATCCCGTTATGCTCCACCAATTTTCAATTTAATCTCATTAAAATAATAAAAATCTTACTATTAATCTCTTCTATTATGGCAACTAGTTAAAATAATATCCATTTATTTTATGTGTAATCAGTTATAATAATTCCAAATATTATAACTCCAAAGTTATTTATATCAATATTTATGCTTTCTCTAATTAGAACTTTAAGGTCTACTCATGCTTGACAATATGAACTTTTATCATTTTATGCACAAACAGATACTTGTAGTGATCGCACTTTTTATGGGTACTGGATTGGGTTATATTTATATTGGATGGCTTTATTCCTCTTTGTTACCTGAACTTTTATGGTTTTCTGTTGTATTGGCTCTCTCATTGTGGGGATATAAACTGCATAGGGTATTTTTGAAGAATGATCTTAATATGCAACAAAAAGAAAAATGGCTTGGACAACTGAAATATTTCTTATTTAGTTATTTTTCCGTTTGGACTGTGATGTTTCTGATGTACACGTCACGTATTGAAATAGAGTTACATTATGTGTCCATTGCAACACAGTTGGGTTGTGCTGTCGTTTCTACGACCATTTTGGTTTCACAAAGAAAGCTGGCTATTGTTACTTTGGCCACTCTTATGCTACCTTTGACCATTTATTTTATTTTAGTAGGAGAGTTTTATAGTTATCTGCTGGCTTTTTTTACCATTGTATTAAGTGGAGTACTGTTATATGCTGCAAATAATACTTTTAATTACCTCATTAAAAGTCAGTACCAGGCGTATCATGATGCATTAACTTCACTTGGAAATAGACGCTATTTTATGGAACTTCTTAATAACTCTATGAAGATACAAAAACAAGATAAGACACATGTCTATTTGTTACTGATAGACCTGGATCATTTTAAGACCATTAATGATACTTTGGGGCATGATATTGGAGATGTTTTACTGCGTGAAGTGGCAAAGCGTATGTACTCGCTTTCAAAACAGTATAACAATGAGATATCACGTCTTGGGGGAGATGAATTTTGTATTCTTAGTGCTTCTTATACTACTGAAGAGGAGTGCCTGGGAGATGCTTCTCTTTTCGCAGAAAAATTACTTGAGGTAATTAGAGAAAGCTATCTTATAGAAGAGCATCATTTATATATCAGTGCGAGTATCGGTGTGAGTATTATCAGTAACCCTAAAATGGAGGCCAATATTTTTATCAAAGAAGCTGATATTGCGATGTATGAGGCTAAAGTACAGGGTAGAAACGGCATTATATTCTTCAATAGTAAACTGGCAAAACGGGTCGAATGGAAACTTGAAATAGAACGTTTATTACATTTTTCTCTTGAAAATAATGAGATATCATTAACCTACCAACCACAGTATACTCCTGAGAATAAGATTATAGGTTGTGAAGTTCTAGCACGCTGGGACAATGAAAAACTTGGATATGTCAGTCCTTCTGAGTTTATTCCCATCGCTGAAAAAACAGGGTTTATTATAGAATTGGGATATGAAATTTTAAAAAAGTCATTCCAAACTTTGAGAAACTGGGAAGAAAAAGGTGTGTACTTAGAACAGATGGCCATAAACATCAGTATGCGGCAACTCTTTCATCATAGTTTCCTTCATGATGTCAAAGAGCTTTGTGACACTTATCTTACAAAAGAACAACGTTCAAAAATAGTCTTTGAAATCACAGAGACTTCAGTTGCTGAAGATGTAGGACACCTGATTACTAATATGAGGATTCTTCAAAATTACGGTATTCGTTTTTCAATGGATGACTTTGGAACAGGATATTCATCTTTAAGTTATCTTCGTCAGTTACCGATCGATGAAATCAAGATAGATAAATCGTTTATATCGGAATTGAACGATCTTGAAGAGGAAGAGGACAGATACTTTATAGAGACGATCTTTGCTATTGCTAAAAATCTTAGATTGAAGATCGTTGCAGAAGGTATTGAAACTGAAAAACAGCGGCAGTTTCTCGTAGACCAACAATGTAATATTTTGCAAGGCTATTATTTTTCAGAACCCATTAAAGATGATGAATTTGAGAAACTCTTCTTGGAGACTAGCCCCTATAACCATTTCAAAGAGGCAACATATGCTTCAGCTTTTTCCAGGTCATAATAGTAACGTATCGTATTGACTTTATTTTTACCTACCCAAGTTGAAATAAGATAGTAATCTGATGTGACACTGTCAAGGGTATTGGAGATTTCTGAATCAAAAAGACCTTGTTGAGATATATAGAGCTTGTTTTTATCTATAGTATATATTTCTCTTCTAGGTGAGATGTCTCCCATAATAGGCGTATAAATAACTTCTTTGTCAAAAAATGCTACATGTATCAGTACATTGGGTGACCAATCTTCTGCACCATAGGCACAAAGATAAAGCGTTTTTTGATGAAACCTGTCATATAAAGAGATATCGTTCTTTGTTGGATTAACTATTTTTCGACTATAGGGTTTATAGACTATTTTTTGTTTTATGTTAGAGGGTATTTTGTTTACCTCTGTAGTCTTGACAAGAGTAGTCTTTGTTGTTTGAGGCATCATTTTGTTTGCTTCAGTTTTTTTTACAGTGTTTGTCTGTGTTGCGTTTACCTCTGTTGGTTGATAGGTGGATATAAAAGCGTCTGGAAAGACTTTTTTATAAGAGAGTAAAAGAGTTTGTAATTTCTTTTTATCTTTTGTATGAATTGAACAGGCGACATGTTGTGCACCCCTTTTTTGTATCTCAATGGTTTTTCTTAGTGCAGGAGAGAGTTTGTTTAACTCTTTTTGTAGGGAATCAGCATTGTTATATACAGCAAGACGAACAGTATAGGAGACAGAAGCAATACTTTGTAAAGGCAATATGAGTAATATAGTTATATAGAGTATACGAAACATTTAAAGGCTCACTTTTATTTGTATTATAGTGGATTTTTTATAAATTAAGATCGTGTAGTAGATCAATAAATAAGTGGTGACCCCAAGGAGACTTGAACTCCTGTAACATGGATGAAAACCATGGATCCTAACCGCTAGACGATGGGGCCACAAATATTGAAAAGTTTACAAGTTATAAAATGGTGACCCCAAGGAGACTTGA